>DRKH01000326.1 GCA_011051825.1 Desulfobulbus sp. | reverse complement strand
GGTAGGCGCATACGGCCAAAACTTCAGAGCGATTGCGCAGTCCTAATCGCCGCAGCAAAGCGATCCCGAAGCCTACGCTGATCTCGAGAAAACTCCGGGCGGCAACTCAACAAGCAGCCCTGCCCAAATCCCTACCCCTGGCCCCTGTTGTCGGATACCCCCTCACGGGCCCGGAGAAAGAAAAAAGGCCGATGCCTGAACAAATCCGGCACCGACCTCTCGTCAATCTGTATCCACCGGAACTACTCCTCTATCAGCACGTCCTTGAGCGACTTGCTCATGGTAAAATGGAGGGTTTTACGCTCCGGAATGTCCATCATTTTACCGGTTTTCGGATTTTTCGTTGTTCGCGGCTTACGGGTACGAACGGAAAAACTGCCGAACCCGCGGATCTCAACCCGGCGGTCTTCGACCAGGGCCTGCGAAATTTCTGCAAGTATGATATCAACCGCTTGAGCAACATCCTGTTTATAATAATCGTCAAGTTGCTCGGCAACCTCATTGACAAGTTCACGCTTCAGCATGGTTACATCCTAATTCCATTAGTTACAGCGGGGCACATATCCATGAACGCCGCTGCAAACAGGGAGAATATAAAAAGGTATCTTCAAAACGAAGATACCTTTAACAGTTTCATAGATGAGAAAACGAGTACACTTAAGGGCGTGTTTCTCAATAACCTTTACATCTTGCTTATCTTTTCGAAGCCTCGCAATATTGTAAAGTTTATTTCGTCACAAACCCTTACTTGTTTTCTTCCTCTTCGTCACTATCGCTGGCCGCAGCCTTGAGCAGATCGCCGAAAGTGGAGGGACCCGAGCTCTGGACCGGAGACTTCTGAGAAGCGGTTTCAGCCGGAGCGGCCTTGCCCTCATCCTCATCTCCTTCAAGGGCCTTTAAGGACAGACCTATCTTCCGCTCATCGGCGGATACATTGATCACCATCGCCTTCAAGGTGTCGCCGACGGTAAACATTCCAACCGGGGTTTTAACCTTTTCCTTGCTGATTTCAGAGACATGAACAAGGCCTTCAATGCCCTCTTCCAGCTGTACGAATACACCGAAATCGGTCACATTGGTGATGTTACCCTCGACCATGGTTCCGGTCGGATAATTATTTGCTGCGGCCTGCCACGGATCCGGCTCAAGCTGCTTGACGCCCAGGGAAAACCGCTCGTTTTCCTTGTCGATTTTCAAAACAACCGCCTGAATGGTCTCACCCTTGGAATATTTTTCCGACGGATGTTTGATACGCTCGGTCCAGGAAAGATCAGAGACATGAATCAAGCCGTCAATGCCTTCCTCAATACCTATAAAGACACCGAAATCGGTGATGTTTTTAATTTTCCCTTCAATAACCGCGCCGATGGGATAGGTTTCTTCAACCACGTCCCACGGGTTGGGCAGCAGCTGCTTCATACCCAGGGAAATCCGCTTGGTCTCTGCTTCGACCTTGAGCACCTGAACTTCGATCTCCTCGCCTACGGAAACGAACTTGGAAGGATGCTTGGGTTTCTTGGACCAACTCATCTCCGAGATATGGACCAGTCCCTCGACCCCTTCTTCAAGCTCAACAAAGACGCCGTAATCGGTAATGGAAACCACCTTGCCGCCGACCCGTGAGCCTGCAGCATATTCCTCGGGAACCCGTTCCCACGGATCGGATTTCAACTGCTTGACACCCAGGGAAACCCGGTCGGAATCCTTATCGTATTTCAGGATCTTGACCTCAATCTCTTCGCCAACGGTGTAGAGCTTGGAGGGATGGGAAACCCGGCCCCAGGAGAGATCGGTAATATGACAGAGGCCGTCCATGCCGCCCAGGTCAATGAACAGACCGTAATCGGTGATGTTGGTGATGGCGCCGCGGATGGTCTGACCCTCTTCCAGGGTGGAACGCATCTGCTCACGCAGCTTGGCCCGCTGTTCTTCAAGAATGGCGCGACGGGAAACAACAACGTTGTTCCGTTTACGGTTGAACTTGAGAATCTTGAACTCAAAAGTCTGACCGATCAGAGCGTCAAGATCTTTCACCGGCCGCAGGTCAATCTGAGAGTAGGGCAGGAATGCGGGCACGCCGATATCAACCGACATACCGCCTTTAACTCTGCTCTCGATACGGCCCTCAATGGTGCCGTCTTCTTCCTGTATCTTGGCAATCTGTTCCCAGACTTTAATGGCTATGGCTTTTTCACGGGAGAGGAGCAGGCCGCCCTCTTCTTTCCGTTTTTCAATGAAAACTTCAAACTCGTCACCGACCTTAATCTCCCGGTCGGGATCTTCATGGCGAAACTCTGAAAGCTGAATATAACTCTCAGCCTTATCACCGACATCAATCAGTACGGCATCTCCGGCCAGATCGACCACGGTGCCGATGGCGACTTCACCAACTTTGATAACCGTATTGTTTTCTTCCTGTTCGAAAAGCTCTGCAAAGCTGATGTCTTCGCCGCTGTTTTCTGCCGCTGCCATAGCGGGTTGTGTTCCATTTTCAGTCATGGGTTGCCGTTCCTCTTGAGCCAGCAATCAGCCAGCCATTTGTTATTACTCATAAAAGGTTAATTTTAACCTTTGCCCCCTACGGACACAGGTTTAAAAGCTACCCTTTACCAAATAGTTTTTCGAAAAACAACTGTTTCTTCTTGAAAAACTGTCTTTTTTTCTCAGAAACAACAAAAAACCAGAGCAGAACAGGAGTCATCGTTTGCCATAAGTTGCAAGTTCTTCAAGGATCGGCCCGAACAGTTCTTCATAGGCGGGAATGGCTTTACGGAGAATCACATCAAAATATTTCAAATCCTTCTCACCGACAACCAGGTTGGCGCTGAATGCCAGCGCCTCAAGGTCATAGAGTGAGTGCAGGCTCGGACCGATCAGGATATAAAAAATATACCGTCGCCGCTCCATGGGCATTTTGCGCATATACTCGTGAAAGGCCGAGTCAGCAAGCGCCCCCTCCAGCTCGCTGTCGAGGGCAACGCAGGAAAAACTGACAAACTGCATCCGCTCCATGGCCTCCTGGGCCGTACCGGCCGTCACCACCTGGTAGCCCACTGTTTTCATAGCCTCGACAATATTTTCCCGCTGGGGAGTATCGGCAAACAGCACCAGGGCCATGGGAACATCTTCAACCTTTTCCTCACCTTCAAATCGTCCGGTCTGGAGCCAGTCAAGATCAGGAGGTGCCGGTGGCTGCAGCGATCCGTCGGCCGCCGCCGGACCCTTGGCTTTCCCGTCCATCTTGACGGCGGCCTGACAATGGGGACATTTTATAGTCAGCTTTTTACCGGGGGCAAGTTTTTCCAGCGCCTGAATGATCTTTGTTCGCTGGGCGTCACTGAACCGTAAGGTCTGCCGGCACTGGGGACAGTTGGTTATCATCGATTTTATCCTCAAAAAACTTCAGCTTGTCTACAGCATACCGTCGCTGTATGGATCTTTTTTCTCTTCCTGGAGGTGGAGGCCGTCAATATCCGAGGTACGCTCACCACGGGCGGACTTAATGGTATCCAGCCCCCGTTTGATCTCACTGCGATAGGAAGAATAGGAAATCGCTGCCTCCTCGGTGATCAATCCCTGTGCATAGAGCTCCAGCAGGTGTTGGTCAAAGGTCCGCATATCCTGGGCTGAGCCGTCCCGAACCACGTTGTAAAATGTTTTTTCCTCGGTCTCGCCGTTGACTATCAGGTCCTTGACCCGCAGGCTGGTGCAGAGAATTTCCATGGCCGCCACCCGGCCGCCACCGATCTTCGGCAGCAGCCGCTGACTGACCACCCAGCGGATGGTATCCACCAGCCGGTTTCTGATCTGCGGCTGTTCTTCCTGTTCAAACATACCCAGGATACGGTTGATGGTCTGGCCGGTATCAATGGTATGGAGGGTGGAAAAAACCACATGCCCGGTTTCAGCAGCAGTGAGGGCGATTTCCAGGGTTTCACGATCACGGATCTCACCGACCAGAATAACCTTGGGCGCCTGCCTGAGGGCGGCCCGCAATCCTCCGGCAAAGGTGTCGAAGTCATCACCCATTTCCCGCTGGTTAAAGGTGGCCTTCTTATGGGGGTGAACGTACTCGATAGGGTCTTCCAGGGTTACGACATGGACCGCCCGCTCCTCATTGATCCGATTGAGAATGGCGGCCATGGAGGTGGTCTTACCGGTACCGGTTGCGCCGGTGAACAGGATCAATCCATTTTTCTCCTTTGCCATCTTTTCAAAAGAAGGTGGGAAATTAAAGCCGCCGATGGAGGGGATCTTGGTTTCCAGTTTCCTCAACACCGTCGAATAGTACCCTTTCTGGGAAAAAATATTGACCCTGAAACGAACCCGGTCATCAAGAGAGTAGGAAAGGTCACAGGATCCATTGTTGACAAGATCCCGTAACAGCCTCCGGTTACCACCAATCAGGTTCAGAGCAAAGACTTCAGTCTGAAAAGGGGTTAATTCGGTAACCGGCGGCTGTACGGCAACCGGTACCAACACACCGTCGCTTTCCACTTGCAACGACTTGCCCACAGTGATATTGAGATCAGAGACTCGCTCATGCTTTTGCAGCATGGCAGTAATCCAGTAGTTGATTTCCTGCTGTTTCATAGGCTTTTTCCAGGAAAGGGATTATACTCCGGGGTTAGAGGACGACATATAGCTGTCCGCCTGCGGCGGCTCCTGCCGGTCCAGGAGACAACGGGACGCCATGCACATTCAAAGTAAGTGTTCAGGGGCACCGCATCAGCATAACCGTATCCCGAATCCGTGAACCTTTTCCATCGGAAAGAATCGATTACCCTTAAAATTTTATCACGGATTCAGGTGTATATTTGACAAAATGTACTAATTAGGTAGTATCGCCAACCGAAGGTAAATTACAAGAAAAAAAATAGAAAACTTTGCTTATAGAGGACAGCAACCATGCCGACATCACTGCGCAGTGCAACAACAACCCAGGGCCGACGAATGGCAGGTGCCCGTGCCCTGTGGCGGGCAAACGGAATGACGGAAGAACAGATGGGCAAGCCGATAATCGCGGTGGTCAACTCGTTTACCCAGATGGTTCCCGGCCATGTTCATCTCCATGAAATCGGCCAGCAGGTCAAAAAGGCCATTGAAAAGCAGGGCTGTTTTGCGGCCGAATTCAACACCATTGCCATTGACGACGGCATTGCCATGGGCCATGACGGCATGCTCTACTCCCTGCCTTCCCGTGAGCTGATCGCCGACTCGGTGGAGTACATGTGCAACGCCCACAAGGTCGACGGAATGGTCTGCATCTCCAACTGCGACAAGATCACTCCCGGCATGCTGATTGGTGCCATGCGGCTGAATATTCCGGCAATCTTCGTTTCCGGCGGCCCCATGGAGGCAGGCATTATCAAGAATAAGCCCTATGACCTGGTTGATGCCATGGTCATGGCCGGTGACAGCTCGGTCAGCGATGAGGAAATTGCCGAGGTTGAACGCTCGGCCTGTCCCACCTGCGGATCATGCTCGGGCATGTTTACCGCCAATTCCATGAACTGCCTCAACGAGGCCCTTGGTCTGGCCCTGGCCGGTAACGGCACCCTGGTGGCCACCCACGCCGGGCGGATGGATCTGTTCATGCAGGCGGCCAATCGGATTGTCGAGATGTGCACCGCCTGGTATGCACATGACGATGCCTCGGTTCTGCCGCGCTCCATTGCCTCCAGAGCGGCCTTTGAAAACGCCATGACCCTGGACATTGCCATGGGCGGCTCCACCAACACCGTGCTTCATCTCCTGGCCATTGCCCATGAGGCGGGAGTCGACTTCACCATGGATGATATCGATCGTCTTTCCCGCAAGATACCAAATCTATGCAAGGTTGCGCCCTCGTCCCATTATCACGTAGAGGATGTCAACAGGGCCGGTGGTATTCTCGGCATTCTCGGCGAGCTGGACCGGGCCGGTCTCATCGACACCTCGGTCAACCGGGCCGACGGCCTGACCCTTGCCGGGGCCCTTGACCGCTACGACATCATGCGGGAGACGGTGAGCGAAGAGGCGCAGCAGCTCTACCGCAGTGGACCGGCATCCAAAGGACGCAATCTGGTCATGGGGTCCCAGGAAACCTATTATCCGGAACTGGATCGGGATCGACAATCCGGCTGCATTCGCGAACTGGAACACTGTTACAGTAAAGATGGCGGTCTGGCCGTACTCTATGGCAACATTGCCGAAAACGGCTGTATCGTCAAGACGGCCGGGGTTGATCCATCCGTCCTCCATTTCAAGGGGACAGCCAAGGTCTTTCACTCCCAGGAAGCGGCCTGCGAAGGAATTCTCGGCGGCGAAATCGTTGCCGGAGACGTGGTTTTTATTCTATACGAAGGGCCCAAGGGCGGACCGGGCATGCAGGAAATGCTCTACCCGACCTCCTACCTGAAATCCATTCACCTCGGGGTTGAATGCGCCCTGGTGACCGATGGCCGTTTTTCCGGCGGCACCTCGGGTCTGTCCATCGGCCACGTCTCTCCGGAGGCGGCCGGCGGCGGGGCAATCGGTCTGGTCAGAAACGGCGATCCGATCGACATCAACATCCCTGAGCGCAGTATAAACCTGGAGATCGGCAAGGAAGAGCTGGCCAAACGACGGCAGCAGGAAGAGGCCCGGGGAGAGAAGGCTTTCACCCCGACACGGGACCGCTCTATTTCTCCGGCCCTGAAGGTCTATGCCCATTTTGCCGCCTCAGCTGACAAGGGTGCGGTACGGATTGTTGAATAACTGAAAGACGGTGATGCGTCCCCTGAGCCACGGTCTGAGCTATGGGGGCGGCCTCCACCCTGTGAACCATTTCCGACTATCTCAGCGCCAACTGTGCCCAGATATCCCTGGCCTCGGTTGGCGTCGGCCTTCTCTTACAGCACTGCTGCTGGTCTTTATCCACCAGTAGACAAATCCTGCAATTATTCGGCGATGACAGGATTCTTCAAAGTACCGATATTTTCGATTTCCACCTCAACTACATCGCCATGATGAAGCGGGCCGACCCCGCTCGGGGTCCCGGTAATGATGATATCACCGGGTTCAAGGGTAAAATTGCGGGAAATAAAGCTGATAATCTGCGAAATGTTGAAGATCATGTGACGGGTATTGGAATCCTGAACCACCTGCCCGTTCAACCGGGTTTGAATGCGGAGATTCTGAGGATCACCGATGGCGGCAGGGGGCACGATCACCGGACCGATGGGGCCAAAGGTATCCAGTGACTTGCCCCGGTACCAGCCCGACTTGTCGCTCCGCTGGAGATTGCGCTGGCTGACATCATTAAAACAGGTAAACCCCAGCACATGGTCCAGGGCCTCGTCTTCGCTCACATCCTTGATCCGGTCTTTGATCAGGATCGCCAGTTCCCCCTCATAATCGGTCCGGCAGTCCTCAAAAGCGTAGGTTTTCAAGAGGGCAGGCAGGACAATGGGGGTACCCGGACCGATGAGCACATTGGGTGTTTTTGGAAACAGAACCGGCTCTTTTGGAATCTCTTCGGTAAAATTCTGCACATTTACCGACTGACTCTCCTTGATATGTTCAAGATAATTGAGCCCCAGGGCAACGATCTTCGTCGGCGCAATCGTTACCTCCTGTCCATCCAGCATCGGCAGGGTGACCACCATCGTGCTCCTCCTTTCAGGCAAAAATACATAAAATCGGAACTCAGAACTCGGAACTCGGAACTCGGAACTCGGAACTCAAAATTATAACAGCTCAGCCACCCGCTTCATAGGGCAAAAATCACCGCACATGGTACAGACCTTTTTTTCCGACGGCTCGGAGGATTTCCGGTAGGCCCGGGCCTTTTCCGGATCGATGGAGCAGTCAAGCTGGGTCTCCCAGTCCATCCCTCCCCTTGCCTTGCTCATGGTATAATCCAGGCTGTCGGCGCCGGCCAGACCTTTGGCAAGATCCCCGGCGTGGGCGGCAATTCTTGAGGCCATGATTCCCTCTTTTACATCCTCGGCAGAGGGCAGGCGCAGGTGTTCGGCCGGGGTGACATAACAGAGGAAATCGGCCCCGTGCATGGCAGCCACCGCCCCACCGATGGCGGAGGTTATATGATCGTAACCGGAACCAATATCGGTCACCAGGGGCCCCAGAACGTAAAACGGTGCATTATGACAGAGTTTTTTCTGCAGTTTCATATTCATCTCAACTTCATGCAGGGGCACGTGTCCCGGCCCCTCGATCATAACCTGAACGTTGTGTTCCCAGGCCTGTTTGGTCAACTCACCCAGGGTAATCAGCTCCTGGATCTGGGGGGCATCGGTTGAATCTTTGATCGCACCGGGCCTGAGCCCGTCACCAAGACTGATACAGACATCCGAGGCCTCACAGATATCGAGCAACCGGTCAAAATGCTCATAAAACGGGTTCTCGTTGCCGGTTTCCACCATCCACTCAAAGAGAATTGCCCCGCCCCTACTGACGATCCCGCACAACCGCTTGTTGGCCTTGAGGCTGTGGATACATTTCCGGGTAAACCCGGCGTGGAGGGTGACAAAATCAATCCCGTTGTCGGCATGGATCTGCACGGTCTCAAACCAGTCGTCAATGGTGATATCCTTGACCGCCTTACCGGTCCGGGTCAGGGTATCATAAATGGGCACAGTGCCGATCATGACCGGTATTTCCCTGACCAGCCGCTTGCGAAACCCTGCGGTGTCACCGGAAACACTCAAATCCATGATCGCATCGGCCTTGTATTCAACCGCCATGTGGGCCTTGTTCATTTCCGCATCAAAGGAACAGACATCTTTGGAAACCCCAAGATTGACGTTGATCTTGGTCTTCAGGCCACTGCCGACACCTGCCGCCTTCAGATTGAAGTGATTGCGGTTGGCCGGGATGGCAATATGGCCCCTGGCAACTTTTTCCATCAGCTCCTGCTGCGATATGGATTCTCCGGCCAGGACTTCTTCCATCTGCGGGGTCAGGATTCCCTTGCGGGCCGCATCAATCTGGGTTGTATATTTTTTGGTATTCTTCATTTCTGTTCTCCAACTCTTTCTTTAATTTCTTGAACTCGTTTTTCAATATTCCCGGCCCCAATGATTTCCGTGACCAGGCAGACGGTTTCGGCTCCCCGTGCCAGCACTTCCGGCAAATTATCTCGTTTAATCCCGCCGATGGCCACAAAGGGGATATCATGATTGTTGACCACATAGTCAAGATATTCGAGTCCGACCGCATCGCAGACATCCTCTTTGGTTTGGGTGGCAAATATCGGCCCCACCCCGATGTAATCCGCCCCGTCTGCTATGGCTTTTTGGGCCTGCTCGGGCGAATGGGTTGAACAGCCGATCATCATCTGCGGAGCGATTTTCCGCAGGGCCTGGACCGGCAGGTCATCCTGGCCCCGGTGGATACCGTCGGCACCGACCATCAGGGCAACGTCGGCATAGTCGTTGACAATAAACGGGACCCCGGCATCGGCGGTAATTTTTCGGATTGCGCAACACTCGGAATAGATCTCTTTCAGACTTTTGTCGCTCAGTTTTTCCCGGTACTGCAGGACATCGATCCCGCCATCCACCATCAACCGGGCCACCTCGACATTGCTCCGGCCAAGGGAGAACTTTTCCCCCAGAATACCATAGACACCGCGGGGCAGCCGACGGATAAAAAGAGAGAGGAGTTCAGGTTCCAGGGAATAGGCGGCAAAGCGCAGGGTTTCGATCTTCTTCCCGGCTCTGTGTTCACCTCTGCTTTTAAGTATTTCCTCCATGGACCGAAGCGCCTCCTGGACCCTCTTGCAGTTGGCCTGCACCGTATCCTTGAGCCCCTTCCTCGCATCCGAGTCGTCACCTGAAGAGGTAACCACACCGACATCACCTTCGGCATCTCTTGCCCCTAAAAGGTCCTGCTCCATCCCTTGAAACAAGGCCCGGATTTCGTGCCGCAATCCGCGGAGCTCAGCAGAAATCTTCCGGTTGTCAAAGGTAAATCGGGCAATGTCTTCCAGCACCCGCAGGCCTTCGGCAGCCCGGTTACCCGTTGCGTCGAGAATTCTTGCATCATTCATCTGTATCGTCCTGTAGATGTCGTACAACAATTGCGGCCATCATCGAGGCCACCATGGCGATTTTGGGTGGAAACAGGGGAAAATCCCTCTGGTCCGAGACAAAATCGCCGACAATATGGCAGTTGCCCATTGTTCTGATCTTCACGGCGTCCATGTCCGGACCGGCAATTCCGGAGGCCGAGACCACGGGTTTTCCGGTTTCGGCAAGCTCTTCCAGGAGCATTTTTTTCAGATGCTTATCATCAAACCCTTCAACAACGATGTCACAGTCGCCAAACAGCATGCCCGCGTCACCCGGCCCGATTTTCCGGTCAATT
>DRKH01000325.1 GCA_011051825.1 Desulfobulbus sp. | reverse complement strand
TTGTGTTCTGCTGCCAATCGTTGGCCGGGCTGCCACCTACCCGGGCATTGATCCCTGTTCGCTGGTTGTTCCGGCAGAGGTGTATGCCGTCTTCCCAAAGCTGAAGACCATGAAAAAACAGACCATTGGTCCGAATACGACCTGCAGTTACCTGGATGGATTCGGTCTTTCCGGGCTTATCGTTTCCGTTCACAGGGATGACGGTATTTCCGCCCATGCGATGATGGAAAACCTCGGTGACGGTTATACGGTGCAGGATGTGCCCGGATTAGGGAGCCAGGCTGCCATGGCCGTTACCAAAGGCGATCCTCAATATGGTATTGAAGGCGGGATAGTGGCTGAACTGTACATCAAAAAAGGGAAAACAAGCCTGCTGATCGCCCCGGCAAGAATTGAGGTTAAGGCCACGGAAGCGGTTTTTGAAAAATTACGGGGACTGGCGCAGGAGATGCTCAGGAATGTTCCATGAACCATGCAAAGGTAAGCGCTCAGGGGCACCGCACGGAGTCTCGGCCCTCGCATGTAATCAAGAAGATTGATGAGCATAACAATGAAAAAACGGCTATACTGCATTGTCCTTGACAGAGTATTGTCTAAGTGATCCATCTTCGTACAGTCGTGACTGTCCGCATAGAGGGGCTATCGGAGTCTCCGCTCCGCTTACCTGCAGCCAGGGGCGACCGTGTGAAGATGCGCCGCCTGTGATGACTTACGGTGCGTTTTTACAGCAGATGTTGAAAACCGGGAGAGTTAACAATCACTGAACAGGAGATCCGCCATGACTACAGAAGCAAACAAAGAACTGGACAACATTAAAAAAGATCTTGATGAGTTGAAAAATGACATTAAAGGCCTGACCAGCGCTCTGACCGATCTTGGCAGGCAACGGGTCGGCGATGCGGCAGACAAGATCGGTGAAAAAAAGGATGACCTCCTGGACAGCCTGTCCCTGGCTGAAATAAAGCAGCGGCTGGCAGACCTGAAAGACGAGGGCGAGGATGCACTGGATGTGGTCCGCGAACAGCTGGAGAAATACCCGGCAGGTACCCTGCTGGCAGCGGTGGGTGTAGGTGTGCTCATCGGCAGGCTCATGGGTGGTTCCCGTCGATGAGCAAGGTCACTATCTCCGACTTTGCCATTGCCCTGTTTGAACTGGCCGAAGCGGAGGGGAAAAACCTGCAGCAGTCGGTCAGCCTGTTTCTGGCCTCGGAGCGGCAGGCCCTGGAGGATACCGCCCTGCGTAGTGGCCGGTCGATTGCCCTGCTCGGTGCGGCTGTTGTCAGTCTGCTGGCTGCGCTCGCATTTCTGAGCTGGGGCATTTATCTGCTGGCAGCGGTGTTTGTCTCGCCGCTGGCAGCCCCCTTTATCACCTGCGGGCTCTGGTTGGTTGCCAGCTTGGCCTTCCTGTTGGCCGCAAGCGGGAGAGGAAGCAATGGATCGTCATCAGGCCCGAAATAATATCAAAACCCTGCTCCAGGGAAAAACGCCACGAAAAGCACTCTCTCTTGGCGAAGCCAAGGCCAGGCTGCGGGCGGCGGATCCTGGAATTAATATCAGCAGGTCACTGCATGATCTGAATCGGGGCAAGGTGAAAGCGGCCGGCACTGCCCTGGCCATTGAGACGGCGGCAGTCGTAACAATACCATACCTCCAGCCTCTGCTTACCCGGGTTGTTCTCGGTCTCTTCACCGGCAGAAAATTAAACAGATGACAGCGCCGGGGCCGACAGGCTGCCTTGCCCGTCGCTTTTGGCGGGCTAATACCGGTTGTTGAAATAATCGTCAATAATCCCGGCATGATCAAAGACCAGGGGCGGCAGGGTCTCACGGGTAAATATTCCGGCCTGCAGGGCATCGTCCGCCCCGACCGGATGCCCTTGTGCGCGGGCAATAAACACCGTTGAGGCCGTATGCTGGCGGGGATCACGGTTGGGATCGGAATAGGTGTGAAACTGGCTCTCCAGCTTAACCTCTAATCCGGTTTCTTCATGTGCCTCGCGCACGGCGGCCTGCTCATAGGACTCGCCGTAATCGACAAATCCACCGGGCAGAGCCCAGCCATGGGGCTCGTTCCTACGTTCAATCAGGACAACGCCGCCGTTAATTTCAATGATAATGTCCACCGTGGGGGTGGGATTTTTGTAGACTGGAATTTTTGAACCGCAGTTTGGGCATTGCATGCAAGGTACCTTTACAAACAGGGGCCAGGTTTCGATCCCCTGTTTTTCTTTTTTATTACTGATGGTCATCATGAAAATTGTGGTCTGTCCCCGGTTTCCCGCGGTTTCCCGGGTCAAAGACAGAGTGCCCGGATTTCCTGCCAGCTGGTGACCGTGGGCAGGGTGTGCCGGTTTTCGTTCCAGGGGTGGCTGAAGACGATGGAACAGATTCCGGCACTGTCGAGCTGGGTGCAGGTTTCCGCCCGGTCATCAATAAAATGGGTCAATCCCAGTCGTTGAATGTGCCGGGGTTTTTCGTCATGGTTGCCCATGGCAATAACCCGGATACGGGAACAGGTGGAAGGGGGGAAGACTGTCTCCAGCCAGGCGTGGACGGGATCCGGCTGCGGGCGCGCCGTAATCACCTTAACCTCTGCCCGTTCACAGAGCTCACCGAGGACCTCTACGGCTCCCGGCATGGGTTGCAGGCCGGTTCCGATGGAATCGAGCAGGATTTCCATAAAAATCGACCGGACAATCGTCGGCTCGACATCCAGACACTCCTCGACCTCAAAGCTGGTAATATCTTCAAGCCGAATATTACAGTGGCCATATGTATCGCAGGCAAGGCGAAGAAAGGCCTCGGCCGTATCTGCAATAACCCCGTCAAAATCGAATCCGAGTTCCGCCGGATCGATATTTTTTAATGTTTTTTTATCATTCACTTATGTGACCTGCTGGGATCGCTCGACTTCCCGTACCTGTTGAACAAGTTTGCTGTTGACCGGGGTCGGTATGGCCAGCTCTTTTCCCTCGCGGACAATATAACCGTTGATGGCCTCGATTTCCGTGGGACGTTTATGCCGAATATCCTGGAGCATGGACGAGACATTTTCTTTTGTTTTTTCGCAGACCGAAAAGGTCAGGGCCACCGGGTCGGTGGGGATGGAAATCTTTTTTTTCGCCGCAACCGCAACCGCCTCGGCAATAGCCGCCTTCATGGTCTTTTTTGTTGTATCCGCGGTCAGGAGCCAGCCGTTTTTTTGCCCATGGATGGCGGTGAGCGCATTGATGCCCACATTGACACACAGTTTCTCCCACAGGAAGGCATAAATATCATCGACACGTTCCGCCTGCAGTCCGGCCCGGGTAAAGAGCTCGACAACGTTTTCCAGTTCTTCCGGCACAGGGGTGTCCCTGTGCAATACACCAAATCGGGTCAGGCCCGTGCCTCCGAAGAGGACTTGCCCGGGCCCGGTCAAGGTTGCACCTGCAGAAGAGGTCGCGGCAATGGCAACCCCGGCCGTTTTCAGCAGGGCCTCAAGATGGGCCATGCCGTTCTGGATACCGATGACCAGGGTGTTTTTTGAAATGAGTGGAGCTGCATGTTGCAGGGCTTCGGCAACATGGTTGGCCTTGACGCAGAGCAACAGTACGTCGCAGGCGGGGATTGCATGGGGATCGGCGGTAACCTGCACGTGTGCATGAAAAAGACTGTCGTTCTGCTGCAGGCTGAACCCGGTTCGGGTCAGATCGCGGGCACGGCGGCTGTTATGGTCAAGCAGAAAGAGAGCATCGCTCTCTTTCTGCAGGTGTGGGGCAAGTCGGACCGCAAACAGCGAGCCCAGGGCTCCCGGTCCGACCAGTACCAGGTGCATGGCTGGGAAAGACGATGCTATTTAACGGAGGCATCCTCAATGATTACGTCATACTTGTAGCCGGCACCAAAGTCCTTGTTTGCATGCAGGGTACCCTTGACGATGACAACACTGTCCAGGGCGGGCTCGTCCATGGTGGTCACAACGAGATCATGGGAGTTCTTCATCGGGTTGCCGGTGCCGTCCTGAATATGGACCCAGTTTTTGCCCATAATCATTTTGGAGACCTTCACGACCTTGCCGCGAACCACAACCTTTTTATCGTTGAGCTTTTTACCCTGTTCAAAGATTTCACCCACGGTATAGGCATTGTCTCCCGGTGCTTTTTCCACCGAAATGTCCTTGGAAGGGACAATGTTGCTGGTGCTGCCGCTGGCCCCTGCCATGCCGGCCATGGCGCTGCCCATGCCTGCTCCTCCCCCCATGCCGGTTTTTCGTTCAGCCTGCACGGCGGCGGCAAAGGAAGAACCACCGGCTGCCGGAGCTGCTGCCATTCCGGCGCTGCCTCCATGCGGATTGGCCGGCAGACTTCCGTTGTCAAGGCCGGAAGAGAAGATAATGGTATCAAAGGTGCGGTTCAGGGATTTGGATTGAAAATTGGTCATGGACATACCGGGGGCACAGGTAACCTGCTGGCCCTTCTTGACCTTGGTCTGGGGCATGGCAATCCATACGTCTCCTTCAGGGGCTTTCACCTGGATGTAGGTGTAGCCGCCGGAGTTCATGGTTTCAATAACTTCACCTTTGATTGCTTTTCCATCCAGTGCCGATTCCGCGGCATGGGTATCCGGGGCATGGAAGAGAATCGGTGTGGTGCAGAGGGCGGCCAGAACAAGACAGGTAGACAGGCGTGAACGTATCATAATATACCTCGAAGAATAAAAAGAGTTTGTCTTCTGTTCAACGGCTGAAGCAGAAGGATTTTTTATGGCAACAGCTGAAACATATAAGAAGTTGCAGTCGGCCTGTCAAGCCTCATGGCTCTCTTTCCAGGCCCTGCAGATGACGGCTGATCTCTTCGGCCCATACCTGGTAACCGCGGGTGCTCAGGTGGACCCCGTCTTCCATGAAACAGGGGTGAGTGATGGGTAGACAACGGGCGGCATAGGCCTCGTCCATGTCTAAAAAAGTGCTGCCGCTGTCTTCGGTCGTCCCTCGGAGTTCCAGGTTGACCCGGTCGATTGTCTCTCCGGGCAGGCCGGGAATATCCATAGGCAGGATTGAGTTGACAGTAATTGCCGGATCCGGGCGCAGCTGCTGCAGTCTGACCAGCATGGTCCTGAATATGGCCGGGAAAAAGAGGTTGCCCATAAGCAGGTTGTTGGTCCCGGCCATGATCAGGATGTGCTGTACCGGTTCTACAACTGCAACTTCATCGGCCAGCCGCACCGACAGGCCCTCGACATCCTCTCCGGCAACACCACGGTTGAGTACCTTATAGTCAGGGAGAAGGGTATCCCAGTCCCCCCATTCAACAAGTGAGTCGCCAAGCATAAGTATGGTTTTCTGAGCGGTCATATGGCTGGTCAGCGGGTCTGTCGGGCAGCGATGGTGCCGTTTTGTGACTGGAGTACGACACAGCCCATGGGGGCAACGGGCACCCGCTCACCGGGGGTGATGATAGCGGCCTGTTCCGCATCCAGGAAATCATTGGGCGGCAGTTTGCCGGTATCTATTATTTTTTTCCATTTTCGCCTGGTGTGCAGGGTGGGCGGCGTTGAAACGGTAAAGATTTGTTTTTTCGTCCGGTGGCCGTTGAGCATGATGAAAAAGTCATCGTCTTCACCCTCGGGCAGCTGGGAACCGTTGAGGGTAAAGGCCAGCGTATGGCAGTCATGGGACCAGTTCTGTTCGCCGGGCCTGAGCCCCTGCCAGCTGATCTCCTGCAGATGAAGCGGTTCGCCCGCAGTATCCTCGGCCAGAAAAAAATCATGGCGGCGGAAGATAGGGTGGGCCCGCCTGAGGTGAATAAGTTTTTTAAAGAAGCGGAACCGATGGCCATGGCGCTGCAGGAGTTCCCAGTTGAGCCAGCTGATTTCATTGTCCTGGCACCAGGCATTATTGTTGCCCTGCTGGCTGCGTCCGAATTCATCGCCGGCAACCATCATCGGTACGCCCTGGGAAAGAAAGAGAATGACCGCCATGGTCCGGACCCTGCGATTGCGTAAGCGGATGATCTTCGGGTCGTCGGTCTCACCTTCGGCACCGGAGTTCCAGCTCAGATTGTTGTTGTCGCCGTCCCGGTTTCCCTCACCGTTCATTCGGTTGTGTTTTTCGTTGTAACTCACCAGATCCTGCAGCGTGAAACCGTCATGGCTGGTGATGAAATTAATCGAGTTGCAGGGACGCCGTCCGTCCTGCTGATAGAGGTCCGAACTTCCGGCAATGCGGGTTGCCAGGGCCGGAACCAGGCCCGGATGTCCGCACATGAAGGCCCGGATATCGTCCCGGAACCTGCCGTTCCATTCGGCCCATCGCCGGTGGGCGGAAAAACTGCCGACCTGGTAGAGTCCGGCTGCGTCCCAGGCCTCGGCAATAATCTTGGAGTCTGCCAGAATCGGATCCTCGGCGATCATCTCCACCACCGGCGGGTTGGTCAGGACATGTCCCTCCTGATCCCGTCCGAGAATGGAGGCCAGATCAAAACGAAAGCCGTCCACATGCATGTTGACAACCCACCAGCGCAGGGCATCCATGATCAGCGTCCGCACAACCGGATGATTGCAGTTGCAGGTGTTGCCGCAGCCGGAAAAGTTAAGATAGGCCCGGGTCCAGGGATCAAGCAGGTAGTAAATGGTATTGTCGATACCGCGGAAGCTTGTGGTCGGCCCGTCCGCTCCGCCTTCGGCGGTATGGTTATAGACTATGTCGAGAATGACCTCAATCCCGGCCTTGTGCAGGGCTCGGACCATATCCCGGAATTCGTCGAGCGGATTGTCGGGATCACTGCTGTACCCGGTTTTGGGGGCAAAAAAGGAAAGCGGACTGTAACCCCAGTAGTTTTTTAACCGTTCACCGGTGTCGGGATTGGTAAAAATGGTTTCATTCTCATTAAATTCGGTGACCGGCATCAGCTCGACAGCCGTGATGCCCAGTTCCTGCAGGTAGGGAATTTTTTCGGTCACCCCGGTAAAGGTTCCAGGTCTGGCGGTCTTGGAAGACGGATGCCGGGTCAGGCCGCGGACATGCATTTCATAGATGATGGTATCGGGCAGCGGGTGATTCAGGGGACGATCCCCCTGCCAGTCGTATTCCTGGTCCGGCAGCATGCCGCAGGGTCTGGTTCCCAGGCAGCTGCGCTTTTTTCCCCATGTCGGGGAGCGAAGTTCCTTGGCATAGGGATCAATCAGGATAAGGCTTTTATCATACCAGTGGCCGCTGCCTTCAGGGTCATGCGGGCCGGCAATACGATAGCCGTATCGCAAGGATTGCGAACAGCCGCAGAGCAGACAGTGCCAGATGTCTCCGGTCTTGTTCAGAACCGGGTCGAGGGGGAATTCCTGCGCCACTGTTTTTTTTCCGTTTTCCTCCTCGATGACAAGGGTTACATCGGTGGCATGCCGGGAGAAAAGGGCGAAGTTGATTCCCCGGGCAGTGACTGTCGCTCCAAGCGGTTCCGGAGATCCGGGCTGAATAATAATCATTTTTATCTTGACGTGGTAATAAGTATCATTCTATAGTAAGTCAACGCATTCGACTTTGGAGAAGACTTGGGTCTGAAAGGTGAAGGTCTTGGGTAACAGGTCAGAGGCTATTTAACCCCGTGATTTCAATGCTCAGGTTCCAAAGTGGAATACTACTCTATTTCTGTTTTTTGTAAAATAAATTACGGAGGATTTTATGGGACTGTTTACTCTTTTGAAGCTGGGGAATCAACCTGTCATCGACTGGGAGATGAGTCCGGAGTATACCTTTGGCACCTTTGAATCCTGGGGAGGGAAAGAGCAGGTTCGCAGTAAAATTTCACGTAAGGAACGAATCTATTATTTCTTTATCGATGCCTGGGATGATACCCCCAGGCTCTGTCTGATGGAACGCGGCGTAAAGCATGCCCGCGTTGTGGCTGAAATACTGGCGCCTCCTGAGATGGTACGAAAATGTGTCGATGATCAGGGCAAGGTTGCGATCTTTGAACGAAGCCATGGTATCAACGAGGAAGTAAAAACGTGGCTGCTGGAAAATATCATTGAGACCTGTGATGAATCCAAGGTCGTTCCCATTGAGGAAGAGGAACGGGAAAGCCTGGGCTTGACCGGTCTGCCCGGGGCCGATGAACCGCTGCCCGCTGATCTGGAACGCGTCGATCTGCCCTCGGGTCCTGCTGAGATGAGCGAAGAGGATGTGGTTGCCCTGGTCAAAAAATACAATTTTACCGACCATGAGCGGAACCCTGAAGGCAATTTTAAGAATTTCCTGGTCGACAACGGTGATGGCCGGACCGTAACCGACAAGGTGACCGGTGTCATGTGGCAGCGGGGCGGAGCGGATATCATGAGTCATCGTTCCATGCGCAGGGAGCTGGAAAGACTCAATGCGGCACAGTTTGCCGGCTATAACGACTGGCGTTTCCCGTCCATGGCCGAGGCCCTGTCCCTCATGGAACAGGAGAAGAACAGAGATCTGTTTCTGCATCCCTGTTTTTCGTCCGAACAACCGTTTATCTTTGTCGATGCCATCCGCAGACCGGGCGGATACTGGTTTGTAGATTTCAAGCACGGCCGGGCGTTCTGGTCTTCAGGGACGATTCCTGGCGGTTTCGGCCGCTTCTGCCGCTGAAAAAAAGCTGAATTTGATCACCCGGTCCCCGACCGGGTCTGATTTTTTTTTCGTAAGGGGGAATCCACTTTGCTCTCCTAAATGCAAAATACGTTGGGTTAAGCGAGCAGCTTCCTCTTCATTGTGTTGGGTTCGCTTATTTTTTGCAAACTCAATGTGTTGAGGGTTTTCGGTGTCAACGAACCCAATAACCGTGGAGCATGAAAGCCGCTTAACCCAACAGTGTCCAAGGAGAGTGAAGTGGAGCCCCCCCCCTTTTTTTTATAACGCAGAGATCGGGCGAAAATACATTAAATCAACAACCGCATAAATTTGGTGGGGTGCTCCTGAAAAGTTACACAATAAATATGTGACCGTCCCCGGATTCAGGAGAAAAAGAGGACAAATGCGAAAAAGCTGTTGAATTGATGATTACCAAATTGTACTGTGGAGATAAGGGGCTGACAGGATGTGGCTGACAAGATGTCCCTGCAGGGGGATTTTTTTTCACAGGAGCATGTGAAGCTGACTAATGCGAGGAGGAAATCATTGAAACGGATACTGGTTGTGGACGATGAGGAGCAGATCCGCTCGATGTTGTCTCAGATGTTGACCCATGAAGGATATGAAGTACATGTGGCGGAAAACGGTGAAGAGGGAATGCGGCTGGTCGGCCGTTATGCCTTTGACTTGATTATCACCGATATGATCATGCCGGTCAAGGACGGCTTGAAGTTCATCATGGAGCTGGTTCGGGATTACCCGGATATGAAGATTCTTGCCATCTCCGGTGGCGGAGCGATCAAAGCAGAACGCTATCTGACCATGGCAGGGTATCTTGGTGATATTGCAACCCTGGAAAAGCCGTTCAAGCGAGAGGCGATTCTTGCCCTTGTCGAGCAACAGCTTGGCATTGCTTCATGAACCATTTGTTTTTATCCTAAACGTTCACCAGCACCCCACGGAGTCTACGCTCGAAGTCTGCGCTCGAAGTCTGCGCTTATCTATCTATCTATCTGCCTCTTCGTCCGATTAGATCTCTTCACATAGCGGACTATCGGAGTTTTGTTCCTCGCTTACCCGGAGTCTCGCAGGCTCGCTTACCCGGAGTCTCGCAGGCTCGCTTACCCGGAGTCTCGCAGGCTCGCTTACCTGAACGAATATGGCGCACTGGTAAACGTTTACAATTTGGATGTAATGCCAAGGGCATGACATCCCGGTGAACGGTTACGTTTTTTCCCTGAATCGAAATCGGAAATATCGTTACCGGGCTGATTGGCGAGCCTGATCAGTCGGCCTGGGCAAATCTGGTATTTTCCATACGGGCCCGGGCGATCTGCTGTTTTCGTTTAAAACCGTATTCCACCAGATTCTTCAGGTCGGACCACATGGTTTCACTGCCCATGATGGCCACAATAATGGATCCCTCTTCCCGGGTAAATTTTCCGACGTAGGTTTGTCTGGCTGCCGCCGTATACCCGGTTTTCCCTCCGTTAGCCCCTTTGACCCGCCATAATGCCTTGTTGTGATTACGCAGGGTTTTTCCATAGGAGGTCGTGACTTTCGTCTTCTGCATGCGCCGGGCAAATTCTTGATTTTGCATGGTATGACGGAAAATTGTGGCCAGATCCCGGGCCGTTGAATGCTGCCCTTTGGCTGTCAGGCCGGATGCCGTGCGGCAGATAGTGTTCCTGGCTCCCCATAACTTGGCCCGCAGGGTCATCATCCGGGCGAAATCCTGTTCACTGCCGGCAATTTTTTCGGCAAGGGCGACGGAGGCATCGTTGGCCGACGCCAGCAGGACCGCATTAATCAGATCATCGACCTTATACTGTTTCCTTGTGTCAAGATAGATTTTTGACCTGGGCATGCCGGAGGCATGCCGACTGACACTGACTCTTTCGTCACTGTCCAGGGATTTGATAGCGATCATCCCGGTGAGCACTTTGATGGTTGAAGCAGGTTGGCGCGGATTATCCGGGGCCTTGGCAAAAATTGTTTCGCCGGTTTCCGCGTCCATGATGATGACGCTTTTGGATGTTATCTGTTTCTTGATGTTGGGCAGACGGCTTGCCGTTGACTTTGTTCTGCGAACCCGTCTTTTCACGGCCGCGATACTGCTGTGATCCCCCAGACTGATCCAGGCCGCCATGCGCTGCGCGTCTTCAGGCTCTGTTGTGGCTGCCTGGGGACGATGCTTTGCCGTGTCCTTGAGAACAGGTATCTGGCCGGCCTGAACCTGCAGTGCGCAGATCAGAAACAAAATGGAGAACAGTGCGTAAAGTCGAGCTGTGGAAAAAAGCTGTTTCATAGATATAATGGAAAGGACACGGTAAGGGACTGTCACGAAATAACTATAACACTTATCCATCTCTGCTTCGGGCCATATTTGAACGATTCGCAATCGCAAAATCCTCAACGCAGCACTGCTACGCCTGCGGTCTTGCTCAATTGAACCGTTCAGATCCAACCCAAATCAGAGCGCCTGATCGTCACACTTATTTCGTGTCAGTCCCTAAGTAATTCTTACTTCTCTTCTTTCCTTTGTAAAGTGCGTGTTTGTCCTTGTCAAGGCCTTTACCGTTTCTCGTCGGTTAAATCAGAATAAAAAAAGGTACAATCAAGGGAATTTGTAGCTCTGCAGATGGATGCACGATTTATGCAGATGGGGTATCCACCTGAAGAGCAAGTCGGATTCAATGGCCTCAAGGTTGGGGTTAGCGGGCATAGTATCAGAATTTGTTGGGTTACGCTTGTTTTCATGCCGTTTCAATCTTTAACTGCAAGAAGCGTAACTATTCAGGTAGGGGCAGAGAACTAGCCTTACCACCACCTGTAACTGTTCAGGAGTGCTCCATATCTGTGCAGTCAGGCCTGTGAATTATAGTGATTCCTATGTGAATCAGGCCTGACCGTGCAGAGAGGTAGATAAGCGCAGACTTCGAGCGTAGACTCCGTGGGGTGCTCCTGAACAGTTACCAAGAAGCAAAAGCCGCGTAACCCAACAATAACCGAGAATGAGTTCGCTTACCCAACCGATTAAATAACTTGCGTTAAGTGGATAGCCCCTCTATGCAGGCAGTCGCGACCGTGCGAAGAGGTAAGCGAGCCTGCGAGCCTGCGAGCCTCCGGGTAAGCGGGGGACGAGACTCCGTGCGGTGCTCCTGAGCACCTACTTTGACTCTCCTCGGACCAGCCCCCTCCCTTTTTTTTCTGAGAATGACTGCAGTTATTCTACTTGAAAGAGCATTAGAATTGACTTTAGCCCTTGAACCTGTTTATTTTCTTTCATACACTCTTTCAGGTACAGGAAGCGTGTTCACCGACCAGGTATTTCCCGGATCTGTTACACCGGAGAACGGTGTAACAAGACCACTAGCTCCGTAGTTTTAAGCACCGGCAGGTAGCGAGCCCGAAGTCTACGCTTATCTGTGAGACTCCGGACGGTAACGAAACAACTCGCCCGAAATCGCTAACCCCTGGCCCCTGTTTTTAGATAACGATATGACAGAGAGCAATCTGCCGGCAGTGCAGCATCAGGCCGGTACCCTGAATCAACTCATAGACAAGAGCAGTGAGCGGTTTGGCGATCATGCCGCCATCGGCATGGCCCTGGAAAAACCGTTGACCTACGCCGAGTTTCATGATCGCATCTTCCTGCTTGCCGCCCATCTTCGGGACTGCGGTGTCGGTCAGGGGGACCGGGTAGCCCTGCTGGCGGAAAACTCCCATAACTGGTGTGCTGCCTATATGGCCATTGTCAGGCTTGGTGCGGTGGCGGTTCCGATTTTACCGGATCTGCCCGAAGCCGATGTCCATCATATCCTCACTGAGATGGAGTGTGACTGTATATTCCTCACCCAGCGCCAGATTGACAAGATCTACGATATAAAAAAGAAACTGACGACCGTTGTCACCCTTGACGACTATGTTGAGGATGCCGGCCTGCTTAAGGTGCAGACGTTCTCAGAATATCTGGCCGCCGCCGCAACCCGTTTTTCACAGGATCTGGCCAGAGGGCAGCTGCAGTTTCCGGAGGTGGGCAGTGACGATCCGGCTTCTATCCTCTATACCTCCGGAACATCGGGGTTTTCCAAGGCGGTCATGCTCAGTCATGCCAATCTCTGTGCCAATGCCTACGCAACGGCTTCGGTTATCGTGCTTACTCCGGGTTCGGTTTTTTTATCCGTCCTGCCCGTTGCCCATACCTATGAATTCACGGTTGGGTTTCTGATGCCTCTGATCAAGGGTGCCCGGATAGCCTATGCGGGAAAGGCTCCGACTCCGGCAGTCCTGCAGAAGCTCTGTGCGGTTGAGCGTCCCCATGTCATGCTGGTGGTTCCACTGGTGATGGAAAAAATTTACAAGAAGCGGGTGCTGCCGATTATTGAGAAAAACCGTATGCTCTCCATGCTTTGTCGTTTTGCAATCGGCCGCCGCCTGACCCACCGTAAGATAGGAAAAAAGCTCGAACAGTTCTTCGGCGGGCGGCTGGCGGTCATGGGGATTGGCGGGGCAGCCCTGAATCCGGAAGTTGAATCCTTTCTGCGCGAGGCCGGTTTTCCCTTTCTGATCGGCTACGGCATGACCGAATCCGCCCCGCTTATTTCCGGCGGGCCCAAGGGCGATAACACCATCCGGCCAGGTTCGGCCGGCAGGCCGGTACCCGGGGTACAAGTGCGGATCAACGATCCGGATGCCGAGACAGGTATCGGCGAAATTCAGGTTAAAGGGCCCAATGTCATGCAGGGCTACTGGAATGATCCGGAGGCGACCATTGCAACCTTTACCGATGACGGCTGGTTGAAAACCGGTGACCTTGGCTTTCTTGATGATCTGGAAAACCTCCATATCCGTGGACGCTCCAAGTCGGTTATTGTGCTTGCCAACGGCGAGAATGTCTATCCGGAAGTTATCGAGCATAAACTCAATCGCTACCCCCTGGTGACGGAATCATTAGTTGTGGAAAACAGGGGTATGCTCGAGGCCTGGATCTATCCGGACTATGAGCTTGTTGATGAGGAAACCGCCCGCCAGAGCAGGCAGCAGCGGCATGTGTATATTACATCTCAACTGGAACTGATCAGAACGGAAGTTAATGAACAACTGCCTTCCACCTCCAGGTTGTCGAGAATCCTTGAACGTCGGGAGCCCTTTATCAAAACGGCGACCCACAAGATAAAACGATATCTGTATACAGCGGAAACCATGCCCGGGTAGAGGTGTATTTCCGGGTGTTTTTCAGCTGCCGTCAAGCAACGGGCGGCTTGTTTAATGGTAACCGTTCACCAAGAGTAATATAGTTCACTAATCCTGAGGTGGTAATCCTTTACCAGTGCCCCGGATTTGTTCAGGTAAGCGAGGAACGAGACTCCGGGTAAGCGAGGAACGAGACTCCGGGTAAGCGAGGAACGAGACTCCGGGTAAGCGAGGAACGAGACTCCGATAGCCGGCCTATGTGAGCCGGTTTGATCGGACGGAGAGGTAAATAGATAGATAAGCGCAGACTTCGAGCGCAGACTTCGAGCGCAGACTCCGTGGGGTGCCGGTGAACGGTTACGTTTAATGAAGCATATGGCTGAATGGCCGATCTGCGTTTCAGCCATACCAAACTACCAAATAGAGTGGGAGAAAAAAAGAGATGAAAAAGAAAATTGTCCTTGTTGCGGTCGCGTCCCTGGTTGTCAGTGGTACGGCATATGGGGCCGGATATCGTATTCCGGAGCAGTCCGTGAACTCCGTTGCCAAGGCCGGAGCCAATAT
Source organism: Desulfobulbus sp. (assembly GCA_011051825.1). GTDB lineage: Bacteria > Desulfobacterota > Desulfobulbia > Desulfobulbales > Desulfobulbaceae > DRLX01. The sequence goes on along the minus strand of DRKH01000325.1, from coordinate 11,978 downwards.
CGCCTATACGCCCGGCGCCGATGCGGCCTATTTTAATCCGGCCAACATGGGCTGGCTCGAGGATCGGGGCTATCTTGAGGGAAACCTGGAGTGGATCAATCTGAAATCCATTACCTATAGCGATAACCGAACCTCATTGTATGACGGGAAGTCCGAGGAGGAGAACTTTGTCCTGCCGACTTTTTTTGCTGTCTCTCCAGACTATAATAATTTCCGGATCGGTCTTTCCCTGACCTATCCCAGTGGGCTCTCCAAGCAGTGGCCCCAGCTCTATCCGAGAACCTTTGCCGAAGAGTTCACCCTGAAGACCTATGAACTCGCGACTTCCGCATCCTATACCTTTACGGATATCTTTTCCGTGGCAGCGGGCGTAAGAGCCGTTTATGCAGATGCCAAGGTGCGAAGTGCTGGTCAGGTTGCCCCCGGAATAACGGCCAGCCGCTATATGGATGGCGACACCTGGGAATGGGGCTACAATCTGGCCCTCAGCGCCCGTCCGATTAAGGAGATGAATCTCAGCGCGACCTATCGCTCCAAAGTGGACCTGGGGCTGGAAGGAGATGCTCAGCTTGCGACCTCTGCCGGACCCGGGGCCTATAACGGTCCTGGAGCGGTTTCGGTTCCCATGCCGGCGGTTCTGGCCCTGGCCGGATCCTATACCTTTGCCGATCAATTTACCGTTGAGCTGGAGTATGATCGTGTCTACTGGTCCGAATATGACAACCTGGATTTCAGGTATCCGGTTTCGCTGGGCAATCCGATCCTGATCGCGGCCTTTGATCAGCCCAAGATCAAGAACTGGGACGACAGCGATACCTATCGTATCGGTCTGACCTGGGATACAAAAAAATCCTTTATCCTGATGGCCGGTTTTGCCTATGATGAGACCCCGGTCCCGGATTCGAGCCTGGGTTTTGATCTGCCCGATTCCGAGTCATACCTGTATTCACTGGGAGTTCGCTATCAGGCAACCGATCAGCTGGAAGTCGGCATTGGCTATCTCTATGTGGATAAAGATGATCGCAGTGCGGAGAACTCGATTGTCAACGGTGAGTTCACCGGCTCCGGAGCCCATGTGGCCACCATCGGAGTATCGTACAAGTTGTAAGGGAGAAAGGCTGAAGGCACATTGAAGGTTCAACAGCAGGTTGTGCTGCTGTGGTTTGTACACGGGGAACAGAGATCTTCTGTTCCCTTTTTTTATGTCTAAAAATAAGTAGAAATGTGCATAGGAACGATCGATACCGGATCGCTTAAGATTGGATTTTTCAATCTTAAGCGTGTACCTTGAATCGAAGTCAACAGTTAGTAGAACTATGTTGACTTTTATATTTGCCAAGAACAGGCAAAAGCAGACTTGACCTCTTTTCTTTTTTTACAAGAAGAACAATAAGTTGCAATGGTGTAGCCATGTCGAGCTAAATTAAAGCCATCGTGAAAGCACAGCAGAGATATCAAACGTAGCAAGGAAATCAAACTGCGCAAGCATTGAAATATTTCAAAAACGCCTGGCAGAGCAGAGACTACAAAACCATCATCACCATTGCCGAAAAAATACTACCCAAAATCCTCGAAGAAGACCCAAAACTGCCCATGTGGTACGACCAGACAGTAACACGAATGGGGGATGCTTAATGAATGATCCACAAACATATCACGATTGGCGTGATACAGCTATGGAACGGGCTGCCGATGCTGATGCCATGCTTCCACGTCGTAGTGAATCAATAGGGCCAGTCTATATGGCAGGTTATGCTGTTGAATGTATGCTGAAATCATATTTACGCAGGACAAACAGTCCCTTTTCAACCAGAGGAAAAGATGGACATAACCTGCAGGGATTATGGCGATCAGCAGGTTTTAGGAGCGCTGATTTAAAAGATAAATCAGGTGAAAAAGCTTTTTTTATCAATAACTGGGATACAGCCTTGCGATATCAAAACACCAATCAAGAACTTACTCACCCTGCAGACGAACTTGTAAAAGCTGCAAAGCAACTTACAGGATGGATTTCAAGTCAAATTCGCCGCCAGAGGAGACCCAGATGAAAAGAGATGAAATACAACAACAACTGAAAAACAATCTGGAAAAAGCGGATATTGCACCTGAAAAAATTATTATCCAAAAAGATCCTTACGGCGGGTGGCAAGTTGCCGTTATTGCGAAAGGGTTTGAAGGTATTTCTCAAAAGGAACGGATTCAGGTTGTACTCGCAGGGATAAAGAATGAAGAGCTTGAGTGGGTTGAATTAGTTACCCCTGAAGAAAGAGAGTGGATTGGAACCCTGCCGGGTGATATTGAGGTTGAGAGCCTTCCCTTATGGCCTGAAGCATTGGCTCGAGGGACTCTTGGAAGTACGGAAAAAACAGTCTTTCCGTCAGATCTTGATGAAGATCTTGATCCACCCATTGTGGCAACATTTTATTCTTTACGTGGCGGTGTCGGGAGGTCAACAGCTCTTGCCTATACAGCCCATCTTCTTTCTGCAAACCGTCGTAAAGTAGTCTGTGTTGATATGGATTTGGAAGCACCAGGTCTTGCGGCATTATTTAAATGCGAAGATGAGGTTACTTCGTCTCAGGGAGTTGTGTCCCTGTTGGTTGAATTAGATCAGGGAGAGGAACCTGATTTTGCATCTCATTTAATTCCTGTCCCTGAATCAGATAATATTTATTTAATTCCTGCCGGGCGGACAACTGCGGACTATGCACGCAAGCTGCGTTTTATAATGCCGGATGCCTGGTACAGGGAAGAACGTAACCCCCTGAAACTGTTTTTGACCGGAATAAAAGAAAAATTACCTTTCAAACCGGATGTTATCCTGCTTGATGCCCGTACGGGAATAACAGATATAAACGGGCCGCTTCTTTTTGATTTAGCTGATATCGCTATTGTTACATTCTTTCCTCATCCCCAGGCCCGTTTAGGAACTGAACTCTTGACTCAAGGATTGCTGACTTCCCGAACTGGCAGGAAAATATCCGGACAGGCTTTGGCTCCGGAACCGCGTTTCCTGGTATCTCCACTGCCGAACGTCCCTGAGTTACAAAAAAAATATGAAGTAAAGTCTTTTGAGTGGATCTCTGATTGGTTGTCCGGCGTTAATGAAGATAGAGAGGATAGCGAGATTCTTGATGAAAGGGAACTAACTCATTTTGTTCGATATCGTGACGAAATCGCCTCTTCAAATTATATTTTACAGGATTCGACTATCTGGAAAAATTTTGAACCAGTCGCAAACTGGATTGAACGGTTTTTACCATCTGAAAATGAAGAGCAACAGGCAAGATCACTGGAAAATGAAAAGGATAATATTTTACAAAATCTTTCTTTTGCAACAGGGACAGCAGAAGCTCAAGGTTATTTTATAGAGAGTTTTGTAGAAACAACAGTCGTCAAAGATGCTGTTTCGACAAATATTCCACTGGTACTTGGCCGAAAAGGATCTGGGAAGACTGCTATCTTTCGGCGAATATCGGAAAGCACAGAACGGGGTGATTCTGTAATTGTTCATGCACCTGCCCCACTTAAGAAACAAAGAAGCTGGATCATTACGGCTGACGGATTTAGAGAAATTGAAAAAGTAATTCGAGAGAGTGAATTGTCATGGCGTCATTTTTGGATACTGTATGTCAATATAGCCACCGTTCGTTCTCTGGATGTGGCTGATTATACGCCGGAATATTTAAAAACATGCTCATTTGAATCTGAGCTGGATATCATCTCAGCTTTTGAGAAAACTGCAAAAACTTCCCGTGCTCCACTGGAGCTGAACGATTGGCTAAGGCATTTGGACAACTCCACAACCGCCGATACTTTTTTGCTTTTTGATGGATTAGATACAGGATTTAACAGTGCGTCGGAAGATAGAGTACGCCGAACACATGCTATAGAAGGTCTATTTGATCTCTTGATGGATCAGGGGCAGGCATTACAAAATCTGCATTTTAAGATTTTGTTACGTGAAGATATCTGGAAAGGATTACACTTTGAAAATAAAAGTCATCTTTATGGCCGCTCGGTGGTTCTTAAATGGTCTGACAAAGCCACATATCTGAAGGTTGCACTGAAACAGGCATTGTTGTGTAAAGAACTTAAGCAATTCCTAAAAGACTTTTCTGGAGCCCCCAGCCCTGACAGGCCAGTGGATACCTGGACGGAAAATGACGTATTTTTTGTTTGGAATATCCTGGTTGGTGAACGGATGAAGGGGGGCAAGACAACCTTTACCCGTAATTGGGTATGGACCCGATTGGCTGACGGAAATAAAGATCACACTCCGCGCTATCTTCTGCAACTGTTTCATGAGGCTGTTCCCTGGGAGAAAAATGCACATGCGCGCTCGCCATATACCAGAGCTCTTATTCGTCCCCGAGCATTAATCGAATGTTTATCTGAAGTGTCCTTACAGGCTCTTGGCGCCTTAAAAGAAGAGTTTAAAGAGCTGGAACCATTACTCGACAATCTTAAAAGAATTGGCCGCACTCCGGTTGCAGCTAGTGATCTGGAAAGACAATCAGATCTTATTCCATTAGCTCTTGAGGTGGGTATTTTATCTGTGTATGAGGAACATGATGACGGTGTATCCCGCTATAGAATCCCGGATATTTATCGCCATGCCCTTCGGATGACACGTAAAGGACAGGCATAGACACAATGGTTATTTGCCACATTTCCATTTCCCGGACATGGGACATGTATACTTGTACACTGCACAAGTCTGTATCGTGGCATGCATGACTTGTACGAAACCAAGTGCACAAGTTAAAGGAGAAAAACAATGAGCGGCTGCCATGTTAATCACGAGGAATTTTATCTGAATTACCTTGCAGACCAGCTGGAACAGGATATCGTTATAATATAATGAAGTCCCTTGGGATAATCCTGTAAAGAAGGATGATGAAGAATATTGCGGCTTTCAACTGGAAACAAAGACCATTGAGTACCTCAAGGGTGTAGCCAGACAACTGAGAGAGCTGCGGAGAGTCCTGCATGAATATGATTTTGCTGTGTCGGGGGACAGCAGTGAAAAGACTTTTCAGGAACGGGTTGGGATAAAATAAGGCGGATAACATGTTAAGAGAACTGCGGATTAAAAATTTTAAAAACTGGCAGGATACGGATCCTATTAAAATGGCACCGATTACTCTCTTTTTTGGAACCAATAGCTCCGGAAAATCGAGTATCGGTCAATTGTTGATGATGCTTCGGCAAACAGTCGATTCTCAAGACCGAAAAGCGATATTTTATCCTGGCGGGAAAAATACAGCTGTCCAGTTAGGATCCTATCTGGAAATGGTCTATCACAGAAACAAAGATAACAAAATTAGCTTTGAATATACTTGGGATTTAAGGAAAAATATTAAATTCAAGGATCCGTTGTCGGGAAGTCAATACCAAGGGAAACAATTGTCCTTTAGCGCCACCGTTGGAATGACAGGCGAAGACCACCATACTGTTGTGCTGGACAGCTTTAACTATTCGCTCTTAAAAGGAAATAATATTTCGTTATCTATTGGTATGAATCGTCGCGAAAGTTCCAAGATTGAATATGAGGTGATAGCCGAAGACTATCAACTTAAACGTAACCCAGGCCGGGTATGGTATCCCTCAACAACGGTTCGTTTTTATGGATTTCCTGATGAAGTAGTTGCTTATTACAAAAATGCAGATTTTGTCCAAACCTTAAACCTTGAACAGGAAAAACTTTTTCAGTCAGTTTTTTATCTTGGCCCTTTGCGAACCAAAACAGAACGCCTTTATTCCTGGGCTGGAATTATTCCCGAAGATGTGGGTTATGGCGGAGAAAATGCTGTTGCTGCAATGCTGGCGGCTCAAGAGAGAAAAATCAGCTTGGGCTATAAACGTCAGGCAAAACCATTTATGCAACTCATCGCCGAAAAATTGAAGGAAATGGGATTGATTGAAAAATTTAAAGTCAATCCAATTTCTGAAACCCGCCAGGAATATGAGGTTAAAGTGTGCACAACAGGATCACATGATTTTGTTGACTTGCCTGATGTCGGCTTTGGCATCTCACAGGTTTTACCTGTACTGGTACAGTGCTTTTATGCTCCGCAGGGTTCTATTATCATCATTGAACAACCTGAGATACACCTGCACCCCAGTGCCCAGGCCGCTTTGGCTGATGTTTTTATTGATGTCATAAATTCTCGGGAAAATGGAAAAGACAGAAATATTCAGCTTATCATCGAAACCCATTCAGAACATTTTCTCCGCAGACTACAACGACGTATTGCAGAAAATAAAAAACCTAAAGAAATATCTCGGAAAGATGTATCTGCTTATTTTGCGATGGCCTCAAAAACCCCAGCAAAATTAGAACCACTGCAGATTGATCTTTTTGGTAATATCACTAATTGGCCGGAAAATTTTTTCGGTGACGAGATGGGGGATATTACAGCCCAGGCAAAAGCGGCTATGCTCAAAAGAAAGGCAATGATTAAAAATAAAGTGGATACGGTCAACAATGAATAGTCTGCCTTCAAAATGTATTGTTGATACCAACGTTCCGGTCGTCGCCAATCTTGCCAAAGATCCAATGAATATTGTTGATGAGCTTGTGGATTGTGTTGACGCATGTATTAAGGCAGTAGAGCATGTGACATCGGGCCGTGGAAAGCTTATTTTAGATGATGAAAATGATATTTTCGATGAATATCGGAAACAACTTTCCATGAGTGGTCAACCTGGAATTGGTGATCACTTCATGAAATGGGTTCATGATTACCAATATTATTTGTTGGATGAAGATCGAGTGAGTATTACCAAAAGAGACGATTCCTACGAAGAATTCCCTAACCACGATGATTTACAAGAGTTTGATATCTCTGATCGAAAATTTGTCGCTGTAGCTAATGCCCACCCTGAAAAACCGCCTATTCTTCAGGCAACTGACAGTAAGTGGTGGGGGTGGAAAGATGCCTTAAACGATGTTGGGATTGCTGTGATTTTCCTTTGTCCGGATTACGTTAAAAAGAAATATCAGGAGAAGATGGTTCAAGATGGTGCGTAATTTTATTAAATTTCCGTCTACACCTCACTTGGCAGTTCTTCCCGGAGTGTCTATCAGGGGAGATAAGGTCTTGGATGAAGAACAACGGAAAGAATTTTTACGTCACAAACTCATTGTTGAAGAAAAAATTGATGGGGCAAATCTTGGGATTTCCTTTGATAAAGGGGGCAATCTTCTTCTACAAAACCGAGGCGGTTACCTCGACAAACCGTTTACTGGTCAATGGAAAAAACTGCCCGATTGGCTGCATGTTAAAGCAGATCTTCTTTTTGATGCGTTAGAGGATCGGTTGATCCTTTTTGGTGAATGGTGCTATGCCAGGCATTCCGTTTCTTACAGCAAACTTCCAAGCTGGTTTTTAGGATTTGATGTCCTCGAAAAGAAGACGAGGAACTTCTGGCCTGTAAAGAAAAGGGACAATCTCTTAAAAAAAGCAGGTATCCCCGCTGTCCCGTTACTTGCCAACGGCCATTTTTCATTTCCTGAATTAGAAGAATTATTGGCATGTTCCAAGTTGTCATCAGAGCCTGCCGAAGGGATTTATCTTCGATATGAACGTGATGGTCGGCTTGTCAGTCGCGCAAAATTAGTTCGTCCCGCTTTTATTCAGGCGGTTAACGAACATTGGTCGAAATCACAAATTCGACCCAATACTCTTGTGAGTGGGGCTTGGATATGAGCCAGTGGCGATCTATCTCGCCTTACCAGATGTGGAAATGTCACGTTTGCGGGTTGCAGAACGAGTAAGCCATGGCGGGCATGATGTTCCGGACAGGGATCTTGCCAGACGATTTAAAGAAAGTGCCTTAACCAATTTGCAGTTGACCTCCAACTCTCCCCAACCTGATTATATACAAGAATAAGTTGACACGCCCGTTAGAGTGAATACAATAAATACAAGCGATACTATGAATACACATTTAGTCAGGAGGAACTTCATATGCCTACTTCAGTTCGATTACCCGCAGAGGCAGAACAAAGATTAAATGATCTTGCTGCCGCAACAGGAAGGACAAAAGCGTTTTATATTAAAGAGGCAATCTTGGGTCAACTCGATGAAATGGAAGAAGTCTATTTAGCCGAAAAAACTCTTGAGCGTATCCGCAAGGGCCAGGAAAAGACTTACACTCTGGATGAAGTGGAGAAAGAACTTGATCTGGCAGGTTAAATTCTCTGAGACAGCAAGGAGGCAACTCGATAAGCTTGGAAAGCAAACGCAAAGGGACATTCTTAAATATCTCAAGAAACGCATTGAAACTGCTGAGGATCCGCAAAGGTATGGCGATCCATTGCGCCGGTCATTATCAGGTCTGTGGAAGTATCGTGTCGGTGATTATCGCCTGATCTGTGAAGTTCAACAGGAAAAAATAGTTATTTTGGTCTTGGCTGTCGGCCACAGACGAAAAAAGACGAAAAAGTGAAAAAGAAGTGAAAAAGGGGACAGATTTATTTAATGCTGTCAAGTTTCGGTACAGAAACAAAAGTCAACATATCTCAGGGGTTGCTTGACCTGAAACGGGAAAAATATTCCTCAATGGGCTGCTGATCCTGTTGCCCGGGCCAGGGTGAAACAGCTGGCAATGCAGGCGGTGTTGCAATACGAACGATCTCAAGGCCACGAGTCGGAGGATGTTTCAAAAGAAAAGTGTGGATGGGATATTCTTCCCGGTATCGTGGTGGATAAATTTTGTATTTTCAGCCCAGGAGCAGGCCGTTGGCAAAGTTGATAACGGGCATAATGACTTTGGAGATGACGCCGGTGTAAAAGAGGACCAGCAGCAGGATAAATCCAAAAGGCTCAAGCTTTGCATAACTGCGTGCCGTCTGCGCAGGCAGAATCCCCATCAGGACTTTGGAGCCGTCCAGCGGGGGAATCGGTAGACAGTTGAAGACCGCCAGCATGATATTGATCCAGACGCTTGCCACCAGCATGCCGACCAGGGGTTTAAGGACAAACATGGGGATAATCGGCACAGCTAAAAGAATTTTGACCAGGATGGCACTGGCAACAGCCAGTATGACATTGGCCGCCGGTCCGGCCAGGGCAACCAGCAGCATACCCTTTTGCGGATTTTTAAAATAGTTGGGATTGATCGGCACCGGCTTGGCCCAGCCGATTTTCATAATGATGAAGGCAATGACCCCCAATGGATCCAGGTGCTTGAGTGGATTCATGGTCAGGCGTCCGGCATTCTTGGCCGTTGGGTCGCCCAGGTTCCATGCCACATAGCCATGTGCCAGTTCGTGAAAGGTCAGGGCCAGCAGGAACGGCGGTGCCAGGATGATGATTTGTTGTATAAAGTGATTAATATCCATTAAATTCAGGTGTCAGATTAAAAAGGGGAGTGGTCTTCCCGGCGTTCCTGATGGTGGATGCCGGGAAGATAGTTACTTGAGATTATTCATAGGAGATGCAGCCGGCCGGGCAGGAGCCGACCGCTTCGTCGATACAGTCTTCGTCCCCGCCTTCTGCTTTGATCACATGCGCCTTTTCAGCGTCCTCGTCAAAGGCGAATACCTCCGGGCACAGTTCGACACAGGTCTCACAGCCTATGCATTCATCGGTATCTATCGCTACTTGTTTTGCCATTTTTTTTACCTCCGGAATTCAGATCTGAAAAAAATATGTAAGTGTTCAGGGGCACCGCACGGAGTCTCGTCCCTCGCTTACCTCTTCGCACGGTCGTAACCGCCCGCATAGAAGGGCTATCGGAGTCTCCGCTACGCTCCGCTTACCTGCGGCCAGTCACGCCTGCACGAATCTACGGCACCCCTGAACACTTACGGATTTAAAATAGGTAAAAACACATGGTTACAAATCCTGTGACCAGTTACAAAAATATACGTTGAAGAGGAGGCGGGTGAAATGAGTTTTTCACCGCTCTCCCTGTTTCTTGCTCTTCTTTGACGGGTAAGGATGATAGCTGGATTTGACAAGGGCCAGCGCTTCTTTTTTTGTTCGAATCGTCCCGTTCAGCTGGGCTTCGAGAACATGGTTCATCATGGTGCGGAATTGCGGTCCCGGGGGGTAGCCGAGTTTCTGCAGATCCCTGCCGCTGACCAGCGGGGTGGTGTCGCGGAGGCTGGTCACAAACTGGGAGACCGCCTTCTGAATGTATTTTTTCCGCGCAATGGTCATCAGATACAGCAGGCCTTCGTTCTCCAGATCCAGCAGCAGCCAGTAGATTTCACTGGGCTTCATGTACGGACGGCGGAGCATCTCGCCGGCAATCCGTTCTCCCTCGGTTTTCTGGCGAAGAAGCATTTTAGTCTGTTTGTCCGGGACTTCAAACCGGGTACAGAAGTTGATCAGTTCTTTGACCCGCGAACGGCTCATGATGGCAAGGATATAGACCGCCCAGAACATACAGGGTTTACGCAGGTACAGGAGCCGGAACCAGGAAACCGCCCGGGAAGCCTGGGTCATGACATGGACAAAGCGTCGGTCGATCTTCAGGTTGGGACGCAGGTCGGGCCAGAGAAAGGGGAAGAGCGAAAAGTCATTCATCCGCCGCAGGGCGGGCAGAGGGTTGTCCGCCGACAGGATCTGTTTGAGTTCGCCGAAAAAACGAACTCCGGAGAAATGATCAAACAGGTTCATGCTGATTGCATTTTTGATCAATTTTTCCGTATGGCGGGTGATGCGGAAATCCAGCCGCTGCTCAAAACGGATCGCCCGAAATATGCGGGTGGGATCCTCGACAAAACTCAAATTATGCAGAACCTGGATCCGTCGTTCCTTGAGATCGTTTTGGCTGTTGAAGAAGTCGACCAGAGTGCCGAAGCGGTCCGGATTGAGGTGGATGGCCATGGCGTTGATGGTAAAATCTCTTCGGTACAGGTCAAGCTTGATGGAGGAGAGCTCCACGGTGGGCATGGCCGCAGGGTATTCATAGTATTCCAGGCGGGCGGTGGCCACATCGATTCGTTTGCCGTCGGGCAGGATGACGGTTGCGGTGGCAAATTTTTCATGGGTCCGTACCGAACCATTGCGTCTGGCAGCCAGTTTCCGGGCAAAGCGGATACCGTCGCCTTCAATAACGATGTCGATATCCAGATTGTCGATCTGCAGCAGCAGGTCACGGACAAAGCCCCCCACCACAAAGGCGTCATAGCCCAGGGCCGCGGCGGTCTCTCCCACGTCTCTCAGCAGGAGAACAATGTCTCGGTCCAGGTTGTCGACTATCAGTCGGTTCAGGTTCCGGGTTCGTTCCACTGACGGATGTTCATCTTCCTGCAGCAGATTTTTCGGGAGATGGGATGGATCATTGACCAGCAGGTTGAGCAGATCGGTCCGGGTGATAACCCCGAGGATATCCTCTCCATTCATGACCGGAATCAGCCGTTGCCGGTGTTCGATTATCAGTTCCTGGATGTCGGCCAGGGTTGCGGTGACGGGCAGGGTGGCGATTTCCGTAGTCATGTAGTCGGAAACCGGAAGGTGGCCGAGCTTGTGGAATTTTGCCTTTTCCACCACCCTTCTTGAGATCATGCCCAGCAGTTCCGATGGCTGGTCTCGGTCGTGTTCGCCCGGCATCCGGCGAACCACCGGCAGGACCGTTATGTTGTAGCGGGTCAAAAGGTTGTTGGCCTCGTCAATGGTGGTTTCCGGTGGAACGGCCAGGACCGGGGCGGACATGAGCTCCCCGGCTATGGCCCTGGGGCGGATGTGTTGGTGCAGCAGGCGAATCAGCCGTTCCTCGGCCTCGAATACGGTCATATTCCGAATAGTGGCCGAGGCCGCCGAGGCGTGACCGCCGCCGCCGAACTCACGGGCAATGCGACCGACATTGACTTCCGGGATCCGGCTGCGGGCAATCAGATAGGTTCGTTCTCCCATGCAGATCAGCCCGAAGAGGACATTGATGTTCTCCATGACCATGAGCCGCCGGATGAGGACGGCAAAACTGTCCACGTATTCAGGCAGGGTCAGTTTGGCAAT
>DRKH01000324.1 GCA_011051825.1 Desulfobulbus sp. | reverse complement strand
GTTCAGGAGTGCTCCATATCTGTGCAGTCAGGCCTGTGAACTATAGTGATTCCTATGTGAATCAGGCCTGACCGTGCAGAGATGGGGTGCTCCTGAACAGTTACAAAAATCTTTTTGTTAAAAAAATGGTTTTAGCGGTAAAGATCCGCAACAATGTGATACGAACACAAAAAATGTGGAACGAACACAACAGGTTTTTTTATTTTCAGGAGAACGATTATGGATGGTACTATACGTGTCTGCCCTTCATGCGGAGCAAAAAACAGAATTCCTCCGGATAAACAGCATCTGAGACCCAAATGCGGTCGCTGCGGCACAGCTCTTGGGCCGGCGGCCGGAAGCGTAGTCGAAGTGGGTGACCATAATTTTCAGCAGGTTATCAACAGTACGGATAAGCCGGTACTGGTGGATTTTTTTTCGCCGACCTGTGGTCCCTGCAGAATGCTTGCTCCGGTTATTGAAAAACTGGCCGCCATGTATGCAGGGCGGGCCCTGATCTGTTCATGCGATACCAGCAGGCATCAGATGGTGCCGACCAGATTTCAGATCCGTGGGGTGCCGACATTGATTTTTTTTAAAAACGCTCAGGTCGTTGATCAGGTGGTCGGAGCCGTGCCGGAAGCTGAATTGGTCCAGCGGCTGAACAGCCTGTTGTAACTGAGAGAGGGAAGAAAAAACTATTGTATATTCATTGACCTGCCGATACTTATGCTATAAGTCATGGTAGAGGCAGTAGCCTTTTCTTTTCCAGGGGTGCGTTCGGGATGTTGTTGCGCGCGTTCCCTTATACGACGGCAGGTCAGATATGCGTGGAATTCTTTTTTTGAGTCTGTGTGCATTTTTTGTCAGCGGCTGTACCCGTATTCCGCAGCCGACAGGGTATGCCCTCAGTGAACAGCAGAAACTGCAGGCTGCCTACCACTGGAACCTGCTGGCAAACGATGTCGCCAATCAGATTAACAGTGAACTCCTTGAACGTGGATATCTGAATACCTCCGTCTATGTGAAGCACAGTTGTGGTGACGGGGAGAACTGCGGCCCGGGTGAAAGCTTTCCCTTTGACGAGGGGTTCAATGATTTATTGACAACCCAGCTGGTGAATTTCGGCGTGCCGACCAGGCCCGAGGACGACGGCAAGAGCCTGATTGTCGACTATAAGGTGCAGGTGCTCTACCACCAGGCAAGCCGTTACCAGTGGCCCCGGCCTGGAGCCTTGACGGCGTTGACCGTCGGGATCATGGTTTTTCGAAATGCCCCCTTGGAGCTTGTCGCCATTGCCGGTGCCGCGGCTGTTGATACCCTGTGGTCAACAACGGTTATAAACGGCCATTACGAGGTAATTATCACGACCTCGATTGTTGACAATAATCTGTATATCATGCGAAAATCCGATATTTACTATATCAACGACCCGGATTTCTGGCACTACCGGCAGGTTGCACCCGCAGGTGAACTAGAGCTTACCTCTTCCCGATTTTGATTTCCATGAAACCTCTTGTACCTCTTTTTCTCATATCCTTTTTTCTGCTTTTTTCATTCACCGGCTGCAGTCGCTTGAACTGCACCCGTCTGGAAAGGCTCCTGGGTGGTGATGTCAATCTGATCTCTCTGGGCAGAAATATCGGTGACGAGCTGATCACTGGTTCCTACCCTCCGCTGATTCCCCGCCAGCCTGAACAGCCGGTTCTGGTGACGACTCTGGTCAACAATGATAACCTCCAGGACAGTTCCAGCTTTGGCCGCAGTCTGCAGAACGCCGTTGCCGCTGAATTTGTCCGCCAGGGCTATAGCGTGAACGAGGTAAAACTACGCAGTGATGTGTCGATCAATGCCGGGGAAGGGGAGTTTATGTTGACCAGGGACCTGGACGAGCTCAAAGGTAAACAGCGGGCCCAGGCCGTGGTGGTGGGAACCTATACCATGGCCAATCGGGTCATGTATCTGTCGGTCCGTCTGGTGGATCCAATCAACGGTTCTATCCGGTCCGTGTATGAACAGCGAATCTGTCTGGATGAAAACAGCCTGCGTATGCTCGGCCTGCAGCTGGATGAAAAGGATGATGTGCAGCCGCCTCAGGAGCCCCTGCTGGATAAGTTTTTGTATTGACCCCTGAACACTTACCCTGAATTTTATCCGAAAAAGCCCGCGAAGCATTGTTTATTCAGGCTGTTTTCATCGTTCGTTGTGGCTGTGACCTGAGAATTTGGTCCAGCCATGCTGGTTTATCTGAAAACGATTATATTATTATATAACATCTTGTTAATAAAGAAATAAACAAAATTTTGCCGCGCTGGTTTTGTCCGGCCCGGAAGACGCCTTGCGGCACAGATGACCGCTTACGGGTTCACGTTGACCTTGAAAAATATGATCGATTCAGGACAGCGTGCGGAGCGCGGATCGGTCGATAAACGCCTTCTCAATTTCGGCCAGCAGTTTGTGTAGAGAAATAGGTTTTTCTATGATGGCATGGAAACCAGGTTGTTTTGCTGTTTCCCGGTCAACCGGCCGGCTGTGTCCGGTACAGAGAATGATCGGCAATTCCGGTCGAATCCGTAGAACCTTTTCACTCAGCTGCATGCCCGTCATCTTCGGCATGGTCTGATCTGTAATCAGCAGATCCCACTGATTCGCCGTTTTTGAAAATTCTTTCAGTGCCTGTTCGCCATCGACACAGGTGGTAACCGTGTGGCCTTTTTCCGTCAGAAAATCACAGATCAGCTCACAGATTGATTCTTCATCATCAGCAAGGAGGATGTTTCCCCGGAGTGATGTGGCCTGCTTCGGGGAATCAGAATTGTCGTTTTTCGTCCAGCTGTTGTTGCCAGTGGGTTTTGACACTACCGGAAAATAGAGGCGAAACAGGGTGCCCTGGCCCTGACTTGAATCAACGGTTATAATCCCTTGATGACTCTGGACAATTCCATGGACAACCGCAAGCCCCATGCCGCTGCCCTGGCCGTGTTCCCTGGTGGTGAAGTACGGATCAAAGAGTTTATTCTTAATCTCAGGAGAAATGCCGCACCCCGTATCCTCCACCTCAAGAACCACGTAATTGCCTGGAGGAAGAATGCTTTTCCGGGTTCCTGTTCTGCCCTCTCCGTACAGTGTCATATCCTGCAGGGAAATGCGCAGGAGGCCGCGATCATCGGCCATGGCCAGGTGGGCATTGGTACACAGGTTGACAATAACCTGGTGGATCTGGGTCGGGTCGGCGAGAACAAAGCCTTTTGCCGCTATGTCTTCCTCAATCTCAATGGTGGACGGGATGGATGAGCGTAGCAGCTGCAGAGCCTCTTTGGCAACAAGGGAGATCTGAATGGCGTGTTTCGACTGTCCCGTCTTGCGGCTGAAGGTCAGGATCTGAGCGACCAGATCCTTGGCCCGGACCGATGCCGTGCGTATCTGCTCGAGTTCACTGTCAACGGAGGACTTTTTACCAAGTTTCATCTGTACTATTTCAGTGTAGCCCATGATGGCCATCAGGATGTTGTTGAAATCATGGGCAATGCCGCCGGCAAGAGTACCGATGGCCTCCAGCTTCTGACGCTGCCTGAGTTCCTCACGCAATACGCGCTGTTCGGTAACGTCGCGCAGGGATATATGGATGATTTCCCCTTCCTCGGTCCCAACCCTTTCCACCTTGATCTCAGCGTACCGAAATTGATTGCCTTGGGGGTCTTCAATCACCCATTCGATTTCGACAATCTCCCCTCGGGCAGTTCTTTCCATCACATCCCGGGTTTTTTCCCGGGTCGCTACCCCGTCAAGCTGCATTTCCGGAGAAAAACTGCCCATAGGCTGACCGATCACCTCTTGTCTTGAACGGCTCAGAAAGGTAAGGGCAGACTGGTTGCAGTCGATATAGATACCGTCTTTGGAGAGAAGGTGAGCGTCGAAAGATCCTTTAAACAGGGCCTGGTAGAGTTTTTCCCGCTGGCGCAGCTTTTTTTCCGCCACGACCTGGGGTGATATATCAATGCCGATGCTGAGCATTTCCAGAAAAGTGCCGTCACTATCGACAATGGCCTTGTTGCTCCACTGGATCCAGAGGGCCGAGCCGTCCTTGCATATATTTTCATTTTTATTGAGTTGATATTTTTCCGGATGGAGAAGGATGTCATTGATCATAGCGGTCAGGTCGCGACCGCTGCGATCGGTCTCGGCGACGATGGTGCCGACGACCTCTTGACCTATGAGTTCGTCTTCGGAAAAGCCGAACAGTTCAAGTCCGTACTGATTCATGAAGATGATCCGGCTCTGCCTGTCCCACCGGAGAATAATGGAGTTGGCGCTGTGGACCAGCTCCTGGTACAGGATGATCTGTTCCTCTGGGAGAGGTTGCTTTTGTTGCATGTCGCGGCTCATGGGTTTGAGGGTGGCTGTCGTATTCTTTAACGGTTGTTTTCGACGGTGAGACGATTGGTTTGGGCTGGTCCTGCAGTGTTGAACTTGATGTGATAAAGAATCCGGGCTGCACGGTTGAAAGAAAAGACTGCCTGTTCAGAGAAGAATAAAAACCGGTCACCGGAGTTTACAGGGGATTCCTGTAAATGAACAAGACTATAACAGTACAAGACTACGATAGTATTCTGGCATAGCTGACCGGCATTGTCAAAAAATATCCTGATTACCACTAAAGCTCAGCTTGAATGAAATCAGGGATACCATCGCTTTTTT
>DRKH01000323.1 GCA_011051825.1 Desulfobulbus sp. | reverse complement strand
TGAGTTCACGAACCCCGCCGGCAGCGAGCCGTTCCGCCTCAAGGACAAGATCAGCGGCAGGTCGGCTGCGGAGACTGCCGCGAATGGAGGGAATCAGGCAATAGGTACAACGATTATCACAACCTTCGGTAATTTTAAGAAAAACTTGAAAAAACCGGGTGGACAGACGGCGCGGCGTATCGCTGTTCATCAGATATTTCGGTGAATCCAGGACAAGAAACGAGCTCTCCCTGCGGAGCCGCTGCTCTATCAATGCATCTATCTCGGCAATACCGTTAATACCGGTAAACAGATCGACCTCCGGCAGTTCTTCGAGCAGACTGTTGCCGTAGCGCTGGACCAGACAGCCGACTACCACCAGCAATTTATCAGGATCCTGCTCCTTATACTCCGACAGACGCAAAATCTCATCCACGGCCTCCTCCACTGCCGGTTGTATAAAGCCACAGGTGTTCACCAGCAGGAGATCGGCCTCACCGGGATCCTCAACCACGCTGTAGCCGGTATTTTCAAGCAGGGCGAGCATAATCTCGGAATCGACAAGGTTCTTGGCACAGCCAAGACTGACTAGATGCATTCTTTTTTTTTCACTCACCGGCAGGACTCCTGAACAACGCTTTTTCCGAATTTTACTCAACAAAAAAAGGGGACTGCAGCAAACGCTGCAGTCCCCTTTTAATAGGTCTACTACCCTGTCTTACAGGCCCAGAGCCGCTTTGAACGGGTTGGCGTACAGCAGGATAAAGGCGATAACCAGACCATAAATAGCGATAGACTCAACCAGAGCCATACCAAGAATCATGGTGGTGGTAATAGCACCTTTTGCTTCGGGGTTGCGGGCAACACCCTGACAGGCACCGAGAACACCGGAACCCATACCAATACCAGCACCAACACCGGCAAATCCGATTGCGTGTGCAGCACCAATACAAACTAATGCGAGACTAAGCTTATCCATTTGAACGTTCCTCCTAAAAAGGTATATAAAGTTGGCCTTCTTCTCCGATGAACGGAAATTTATATCTATTATTGATGTAACTATTCAGGTAGTGGCAAGATGACTGCATATCCTGGGTCTGTAACTGTTTAGGAGTGCCCTATATTCGTGCAGGCAGATCGCCAAGGCTATACGCGGTCGGTATGCCTGGCGTTCTGACCGTGCGAAGATAGGGCGCTCCTGAATAGTTATTTATTGATCAATGCGCCGGTTCCAAGCATTGTGCACAGTAGCTCACGGACAGCAGTACAAAAACCGCCGCCTGCACCACGGAAACAAGAACTCCGAGGCAAAGTATCGGCAGAGGGGCAAAATACGCGCCGGCAAGCATAAAGAGAACACCAAGCAAAATCTCCTTGGCCACAATATTCCCGAAAAGACGCATGGAAAGTGAAAGGAGACGGGCGAAGTTGGAGATAAGCTCAAGTAGAAACATAAAGGGTGCAATAGCAGGTACCGGCCCCATAAAATGTTTATAATACTTGATGCCATGCGTACGGAAGCCAAGGACATGATGCGTAACCCAGACGATGAGCGTCATGGCCAAGGTAATATTCCAGTTTGAGGTCGGCGACATAAAACCGGGAATCAGGCCGATCATATTGGCAACGACAATATACAGAGCAAAGGTTGCCATCATGGGATACAGCATTTTAGCCCCTTCCTCGCCGAGACTCTCCTCAAAGGTGTCCATAAGGCCGGCGATGATGACTTCCCAGAAGTTCTGTCCACTTCCCGGAACAATCTCCAACTTCCTCATGGTCAGCTTCGGAACAATAATCAAAAAGGCCATGACCAACCAGGTATAGGTCATATAGGGTGTACACAGCTTTTCAAGCAGAGTATGACCGACAATTGTCTCGGGAACGGGCAGTCCCATTTTACTGAGAATCAGGGAAATAAATAAAATTGGTTCTTCCATAGCCTTTTACTCCTTATGCACTCTGTATGGAATATAGTTTCCTGCCGCCGCTGACAACAACACCTATAACACTGAGCATCACGGTGGACAGACCTAACGCCACTCCTATCATATTGAGCTGCATCCTGGTTGATACGGCATACAGCAACAGACCAAGCACGACAAGCTTGGCATAAAATTTAAAGATAAAACGAACACGTTCCATCCGCTGGACAGTACGAACCATATCCGGATTACTCGTTGACACCCGACCGAGGATCTGTTCCGCATCCCGTTTCAGCAACCAGAAACTGCCGTTGACCAGCAATGAACCCAGCAGGACGGATTGGGCAACTGATGTTCCCCATATAAAGAAACCAGCCCCGACAAAAATCACGGTCATCACCAGACTGACCCACTGAATGGATCGTAAAATTCTGTCTTCCGATTTTTGCTGTCCCATGTTCATCGTACCCGCTATTCCCGCATCATCTTTTGATAAAGGTCATACAGGGTCTTAAAACCGGCAAGGATGCCAACCCCCAGAAATACAAAAGTGAGGTACGGCGCCGTCTTCCCATGAAAGACCTTGTAATCCAGATACCAGCCGATTCCAAGGCCAATAAAAACAGAGATAACCACAGTCATTCCTACATGACTGTAGGTCGCCAGCTGTCCGAACAATTCCCGCCGCCCCTCAGACATTTTGACTCTCTCCTGTATACTCATTTCCAAACTGGGTGATTAGTAGCATGCGAAATCGGCAAACGCAATGAATTTTTCACTAAACAGCCATTTTTTTGAATGACGATTCAGTCAATTCAAGCGTTTTTTCCAAGTGAGTTCGGTCATGTGCAGCGGATATAAATGCAGCCTCGAACTGTGATGGCGCCAGCCAGACACCTCCGGCAAGCATCTGCCTGAAGTGACAGCCGTAGCGTTCCGTGTCCGCCTCCATGGCAGTTGTGAAATCAACAACCGGCCCGTCGGCAAAGAAACAGGTCATCATCGAACCGATGCGGTTCAGGGTCGTCGGCACCTCGGCCGCGGCTGCAATACGGGCAAGCTCAGCGGCAAACCAGTCGCTCTTTTTTTCAAGTTCCGTATAAAAATCCGGCTGGCGCACTACCTTGAGCATGGCAAGGCCTGCCGCCATGGCAAGCGGATTACCCGATAACGTTCCAGCCTGATACACGGGCCCGTCAGGCGCGACCTGATCCATGATTTCCTTTTTACCGCCATAGGCCCCCACCGGCAGCCCGCCGCCGATGATTTTTCCCAGGCAGGTCAGATCGGGCAGGATGCCGAAGCGCTCCTGGGCACCGCCCAGAGCCAGGCGGAACCCGGTAATAACCTCATCAAAGATCAAGACAATACCAAGCTCATCCGTCACCGCGCGCAGGGTCTGTAAAAACTCCATATCCGGCACAACCACGCCCATATTCCCGGCCACCGGTTCGACGATCACACAGGCAATGGCATCCGCTTTCGCCCGCAGCGTCTTTTCCAGCTCCCGGGGATTATTATAGGGAATGGACAGGGTGTTCTTCACAATGTCCTCAGGTACACCTGGGCTGCCCGGAATCCCCAGGGTAATAACCCCGGATCCGGCCTTGACCAGAAAAGAATCGGCATGGCCATGATAACAGCCGTCAAATTTGACCACCATATCACGTCCGGTAAAACCCCGGGCCAGACGGATAGCACTCATGGTCGCCTCGGTACCGGAGTTGACAAATCGTACTTTTTCCAGGGATGGAACGGAATCACAGACCAGTTCGGCAAGCTCGACCTCAAGCGGGGTCGGGGCCCCGAAGCTGGTTCCAAGCGGTGCGGCCTTAGCAATGGCTTCAAGGACATCGGGATGGGCATGCCCCAGGATCATGGGGCCCCAGGATCCGACAAAGTCTATATATGTATTACCATCGGCATCGGTAACCATGCAGCCGCTTGCACTGCTGACAAACAGGGGGTCGCAGCCAACCGATTTACAGGCCCGGACCGGAGAATTCACGCCACCGGGAATAACTCTCTTTGCCCGGGCGAACAAGTCCCGGGATTGTTCAGTTTTCATATAATCACCATTTCGGCTGCATAAGGAATAAAGTAATTGTTCAGGTGGAAGCACGATTTTCGTAAAACCACCGACATGGTCTTCTCTGTACACAAAGATTTTCCTATATAGCATGAGGACACTTTATCTGTCAAAAAAAGAAAGCTACCGCCCTTGACAAGGAGAGAAAAATGCTAATTTTTACTTGTCACTACATCAGCTGCGAGGTAGAATACCTGCTGAACATTGGTATATTGTCAGGTAAGCGATTAAAATCAGCATTTTTTAATTAGCCTATAAAAACCAGAAACATTCCTGCCGACAAGGAGAGCAGAAGGAGAGAAACAGCATGGCTAGTGACAAGGTACTCCACGTAACAGACGGCGAATTCGACGACACGGTTGTCGGTAATAACCTTCCATGCCTGGTGGATTTCTGGGCCCCATGGTGTGGCCCGTGTAAAGCGATCGGCCCGGTTATTGATGAGCTTGCCGATGAATTCGACGGCAAAATTGTAATCGCCAAGATGAATGTTGATGATAACCCGGCAACCCCCGGTAAATTCGGCATCAGGGCCATCCCGACCCTGATCCTGTTTAAAAGCGGCGAAGTTGTAGACAAGGTTACCGGCGCTGTCGGTAAGCCCCAGCTCGTTGAACTGATTAACAAAGCACTCTGATTGATCCGCCTGGTATATGCAGGTTGATTACCAACTTATTATAGTCGGCGGCGGCCCTGCGGGCCTGGCCGCCGGCCTCTATGCCGCCCGTGGCCGGATCAAGGCCCTGCTTATCGAAAAGGGGGCAACCGGCGGTCAGGTTCTTCTTACCGACTGGGTTGATAACTATCCCGGTTTTGCCGAAGGTGTCAGCGGTTTTGAATTAATGGACAAGATGACGGCCCATGTTGACCGTTTTGAGCTGGAAAAGAAGTTTGCCATGGTCAGCGGTCTTGATCTGCAGGAAGAGATCAAGACCATCTCGCTGGAAAATGGTGATCAACTGACCTGCAGGAGTGTTATCCTCTGTACCGGTGCCAGGCCCAGAGCTCTGAACGTACCGGGCGAAAAGGAGTTAACCGGCCAGGGGGTTTCCTACTGTGCCACCTGCGATGGTCCCTTTTACCGGGGCCAGAACATTGCCGTGGTCGGCGGTGGCAACACGGCCATCCAGGAGGCCCTGCATCTGACAAAATTCGCCGCCCGGGTCACCGTCATCCACCGGCGGGACGAACTGCGGGCGACCAAGATACTCCAGGAAAAAGCCTTTGCCAACAAACAGATTGACTTTCTATGGAATGCACAGGTCCAGGCCATCGAAGGTGATGACAACGGCGTCAATCAACTGCAGATTGCCTATAACGACGGAACCACGACAACTCTGGCCGTGACCGGTATTTTCGTCCTTGTAGGCGTTGTTCCAAACAATGAAATCCTGCCCCTGAATCAACTGCACACCGATGCGGCCGGATTTATCATAACCAATACCGAGATGGAAACCTCCATACCGGGAGTCTATGCCGCCGGTGATATCCGCAGCAAAAATTTTCGCCAGATTATTAACGCCGCCGGCGAAGGAGCAAATGCTGAATTATCAGCAGAGCAGTACCTGGCCGGCTTGAAATAGCCCCTTACCCCTCGCTCTCAGCCGTGGATACCCACTAATTATGTATAGATCACACCTGTTCACACTCTTGCAACGTATCATCTGTCTCCTGTTCCTCTGCGTACTGCCGCTTTCCCTGAGCGGCTGCTCAACCTTCAGCGGCATGTTCGACAAGTTGACTTTCGGCAGCGACACGGAGACGGAACCGGAACAGGAGCCGGCGGAGAGCCTGATTGTCCAGGGTATGGATGCCTATAATGTGGGCAACTACTTTGAAGCCCTCAAAGCCTTTGACCAGATCCTGGATCAGTATCCGTTCAGTCGTCAGGCAACACTTGCCGAGCTCAAGGCGGCGGACAGCCACTTCTACCGGGAAGAATATATCGAGGCAAAGGTTTTGTATAAGGAATTTGCAGATCGCCACCCCACCAACGAGGCCATTCCTTATGTGATGTTTCAGATAGGTATGTGCGATTTCAGGCGTACGGATCGGATCGACCGTGATGTTTCCGGGGCCCGGGAGGCTATCCAGGATTTTTCCAAACTGCTGCGGGCCTTCCCCAACTCTCCCTATACCAGGGAAGCCAAAGCGCACATCGCTGCGGCCAGAGAATTTCTGGTCAATCACGAGTACTTTGTCGCCGTATTCTACGTCCGTACGGAACAATATGAGCAGGCCCAGCACCGTCTCAAATATCTTCTGAACATGTACCCGAATGCATCCATCGTACCCAAGGCCAAGGCTCTCCTTGCACGCCTTGAGGCCGGCAATCCCCCGAGATGGGGCCTGCGCGGCTGGCTGCCGGACCTGACCATGCCTGATCTTAAATTCTGGGAATCCGACGACAAGGCCAAGACCGGTCAAACGCAACAAAAAGAAAAACCGGCGAACTGAGCCGACAAAACCGCCTTTGACAGACGTACACGCCGGTCAAAGGCATGCAATCAGGCCGTCGTCAGCAGCTCTTCTTCCGGCAGCAGATCAAAAGACACCTGCATCGCCCTGACCGGGCAGCCGGTGACACAGAGTCCGCACCCGGTACATTTCTCGACATCAAAACGAACCTCCATCGAAGGGCGCTCGACATAGAGCGCCCCGACCGGGCAGATACCGGTACAGGCCCCGCACTGAAAGCACTTCTCCTCGTTGCGTCCCACCTTGGTCGCCAACCGCTCCGCCTGGACGCCAAGGCTTTTAAGGTAGGCCAGCGCTTCACGCACGTTCTCCTTGTTGCCTTTGAGTTCCAGAATCATGATTCCGTCACGCTGCGGACGAATATCCGCCTTGAGGATATTAAACTCCACATCATACTGCTTAACCAGCTGATAGATGATGGGCTGTTCCGAAGTTTCCTTGGGATAACGAAGAAAATAAATGCGTGTATACATAATTAGAGGGATCAGGGGTTAGGGGTTAGGGATCTGGGAGGATTTCTCAATCCAACCACCTACAGTAGAGAGCAATTCGTTAAGCTCTCCCTCGGTATCGAGGATGAGCAGTTGGGCAGGTGTCAGTTCATCGGGTTGTTCAAATGTTTCTTTCTGCTTGAGATAAATGTCCCAGCGGCCGTCGGATACCGCCTGGGGATCCCGGGCACGCAGTTCAAGCCGACGTCGGGTCTCCTCTTCAGAACAGTGACAGAGAATAAAACAGACCTTTGCCCGGTAGCTTTTTCCACACTCAAGCACCCGGGCACGCTCGTTTCGACTGCTGTAGGAGCCGTCGAGAACAACACCATTTCCCTGTTGCACCTCCTGAACAGCTGCATCCAGCATGGTCTGATAGGTTTTTTCCGTGTATTCCCGACTGTAGATTCCCTGACCGTGCTTATCAGGCCTGCGCTCGGTGGCGGCAATGCCGGCCAGCTCTTTACGAACCCGGTCGGTATTGAGATAGAGCATTCCCCGCCGGCGGGCAAAGGCCTCGGCAAGGGTTGATTTTCCCGAGGCAATCATGCCGAAGAAGACCAGAATTTCCATGGGGCGACTTATCCCTTGCGGGCGTAGCTGTGGGCCAGGGTAAAATATCTTGCCGCCGTGGCCAGACTCTTTTCCTTGACCTCGGGATCAACAGCCGGGTCAGCAGCCGTAAACAGCCCTATTTTACCACGAACATAGGCCCGGTAACAGGTATAAAAATTCAACAGTTCCCGCAGGGTTGCATCGCCTGATTTTTCACAGAACCTGTCGATAAAAAGAGCCGACAACTCTTCCAGGCCATGAAAATCAAGATCCATGGCCAGAAAGGCCACATCGCTGGCCACATCACAGTAGCGAAACCGCTGATTAAACTCTATACAGTCATAGATATATACCTTGTCGGCCAGACAGATGTTGGCGGAATACAGATCGCCGTGACAGTCCCGGATGCGTCCCAGGTCAATCCTGGCCAGAAAAAGGTCTTCCCGGGCAAGCACCGAGCGGGCATAGGATGCTATTTCATCAAACTGTTCCTGCGACAGAGCGCCGTTCCCGATAAATCCAGCGGTCTGCTCAAAGTTTTCCAGCACATTGACCGACACCGCTTCTGCGGTGCCGAAACCGTCAATTTCTTTGCTCCGTTCGGCCTGTTCATAAAAGGGTACCAGGACTTCCACCAGGGCCTCAATATGGGACGAAGTCAACTCCCCCCGGTCAATAACCCGGACCATCATCCGCTCTTCCGGCATCCGCTCCATCTTGACCCCGTATTCAATCACGGTACCTGCACCGTCGAGGACCGGACGGCCGTCCTCTTCATTTACCTGAACCAGTCCCAGGTAAATTTCCGGACAGAGACGGCGATTGAGCAGCAGCTCCTGCTCACAGCAATACTTTCGTTTTTCAAGGGTGGAGAAATCAAGAAAACCAAAATCCACCGGTTTCTTAAACTTATAGACAAAATCGCCGGCCAGCAGAACAAAAGAGATATGGGTCTGGACCAGCTGAACGGAATCAACCGGGTGGGGGTAGGCCGCTGGTTTAAGCAGGGCCTGGATATACTGGGGATACTGATCGTCTGCCATACAATCCTCCGGCAACATTATTTTGCAGTATTATTATACCGTTGCAGTATTAATTTTAATCAAGGGCGCCTCAAATCAAAACCTGAGTACCCGCAATCCTCATCCTGAGGCAAGGGATATCATCGCTCAACATCAAAGAACGTCAGGAACCCACAGAATTTATGCTGAATTCACAGGGCGCTGCAGTGGTGCGACGGAACAAGCGACGGCATCCCGTAACCGTTCACCGGGATGTCATGCCCCTGGCATTACATCCAAATTGTAAACGTTTACCAGTGCTCCATATTCGTTCAAGCAGACCGACGAGTCAGGTAAGCGAGGAACGAGACTCCGATAGCCCGCTATGTGAG
>DRKH01000322.1 GCA_011051825.1 Desulfobulbus sp. | reverse complement strand
CCGATGAGATCTATGCACCTGTTAAACGGTACGTTGAGCACGTCGGTGCTACCACCCATGCCGATGTAAACCCGAACTACTGCAAGCCTGCCGGTATCATGATGCGCCTGATGAAGGCCACTGATGAGTATGGCGGCGGTGTTGCAACCTACTACATGACCTCTGGTAAACTGCTGGGGATCTGCATGGATCTGCTTGAGCTGCTCCGCGAAGATGCCGAGAAGATGGGTGCCGGTGACCTGCATGAGCTGATGCGTGCCTGGGAGAACTACCACCGCATCTGGTGTGTTGAGGCTCATATCCGCCACATTCAGTTCCGCGAAGAATCCCGTTACCCGGGTTTCTACTATCGGTCTGACTTCCCGACCTGTGATGATGAGAACTGGAAGGTTTTCGTTAACTCCACCTTTGATCCGAAGGCTCAGGAGTGGAAGTGTGAGAAGGTTGAGTGCATCAACATCATTGAGACTGATCCCTGGCTGTAAGAGCAGGTATCATCACTTGATGATCTGAAATGAAATCTCCAGGCTCCCCAGGGGCCTGGAGATTTTTACTATAAACATATTCATTTTAATTCTGTTTGAGTTGAACGGAAAAGCAGTTTCTTTTCCGTTCAATTGAACCAGAAATCAACCTTTTCATCAATACCAGCAGTAATGGAGGTTAGGCATGAGCGACACTGCAGGAAATGGTGCAGTACTGGTTGTGGGCGGTGGTATCAGCGGTTTGACCGCTGCGTTGGAAGCGGCGGAAGTTGGTAACGAGGTATATCTTATCGACAAGAATTCGTATTTCGGCGGCCGGGTTGCCCAGCTCAATCAGTATTTCCCAAAACTTTGTCCCCCCACATGTGGTTTGGAAATCAACTTCAAGAGGGTCAAGGACAACCGGAAGATCAGGGCGTATTCCATGACCACTGTCAAATCGGTCTCTGGAGAAGCCGGCAACTTCGAGGTCACCCTTGAAACCGCACCCCGTTATGTCAACTCAAACTGTACCGCCTGTGGTGATTGTGCCGAGGTTTGTACCGACGAGATCGACAATGCCTTCAACTTCGGCATGAATAAAACCAAGGCAATCTACCTGCCGCACGAGATGGCTTTTCCTCGCCGTTTTGTGCTGGACAAGGAAGCCTGTTCCGCCGAATGTCTGGATGCCATCAAGGGAGCGTGTAAGTACAACGCCATTGATACAGAAATGACAGCGAAGTCATTTACGGTCAACGTCTCTTCCATTATCTGGGCAACGGGCTGGAACCCGTATGACGCCAGCAAACTTGACAACCTCAAACCGGACTCATCTTCTGCTATCATCACCAATATGATGATGGAGCGGATGGCTGCTGATAATGGGCCGACTGCAGGAAAGATTCTTCGCCCCGGCGATGATAAGGAACCTGAATCTTTCGGTTTTGTTCAATGTGCCGGTTCACGTGACGAGAATCATCTCGAACATTGTTCCTATATCTGCTGCATGGCGACATTCAAGCAGATCACCTATATCCGTGAACGCTACCCGGAAGCGAAGATCTATGTCTTTTACATTGATCTGCGTACACCTGGGAAGTATGAGCATTTCCGCGAAAAACTGATGGATGATGCAAATATTGAGTTTATTAAAGGCAAGGTCGCAGACATTATAGCTGAAGAAGACGGCGGCGTGACCATGGTTGCGGAAAACGCAGTCACCGGTGCCAAGATTCAGCAGAAAGTCGATTTGTGTATATTGGCAACCGGTATGCAACCTGCTCTTGGTGAGGCCGGTAAGGCGCTTGGTGTGGCAATGGACGGCAACGGCTTTGTTGTCTCGGAACCTGAAAAGGGTATGATTGCTGCCGGTTGTGCTAAATCAGCCGTGGATGTATATACCAGTGGTCAATCATCGACAGCTGCTGCCCTTAAAGCAATTCAGATTGGACGGTAGGAGGAAGGTCAATGGATAAAGTATATAGTGCATATCTCTGTACTGGTTGTGGCATTGGCGACGTCCTGGATGTTGATGGCTTGAAATCAGCTGCTTCAGAATCCGGCACCGAGATGCAGGAACACACCTGTCTCTGTAGTGCAGAAGGCCGTGCCCTGATTGAAAAAGATATTGCCGATAACGGAGTGAATTCTGTTATCGTGTGTGCCTGTTCACCACGGGTCATGCAGAAAGAGTTTAATTTTGGTGAAGGTATTATGACCACCCGTGGGAACCTGCGTGAGCAGGTGGCCTGGGTTGTAGGCACACCCGAGGCCGACGGCGAAGAAGGCGGTGAAGAGGCCGCTGAAAGCGAAGGGGTTGATGAGTTTATTCAGGAGATGGGGGAAGACTATGTCCGCATGGCGGTCACCCGTGCCCAGAAGGCCGACCTGCCCGAACCCTATCTGCTCGAAACCGTCAATAAAAGCATCCTTGTCATGGGTGGCGGTATCGCCGGTCTGACGGCTGCTACCGAGGCCAGCAAGGCCGGATATCAGGTAACCATTGTCGAGAAAACCGAAAATCTCGGCGGCAAGGCCCTGGGCTGGCGCGAGATGTTCCCGACCAAGTATCCCTACACCGATCTTGAAGCGCCGAATATTGATCAGATGATCAGTGCCGTTACTTCAGATGCCAACATTACCGTCAAGACGGCAACGGAAGTTGCTCGAATCGGCGGCGCTCCCGGAGCCTTTAACGTAACCCTTAAGGCGGCCGGCACCACAAGCGAATGGGATGCACCTGCCAAAGTAACCGTCGATGAGCAGGATCTCATCGACAAGGGCGAGATGGAAGATCCGAATGCCGGTATGAAAGTCTATACCGAACTCAACCCCGATGGGGAGATGTTCGGTGCCGTAGTTCTGGCCACCGGCTGGACCCCGGCCGATGTCTCCGAATATGAGCATCTCGGCTATGGCACCCTGAAAAATGTTGTCACCAATGCCGAATTTGAAAAACTTGCCAAAGAGGGCAAGGTGCCGGCCAAGGTTGCCTTTGTTCAGAGTCCCGGTGCAGGCGAAGATGACAAGGATTTCCCTTACTGTAACTCCGTTACCTCCATGGTTGCCCTGAAACAGGCCCGTTACGTTCGCGAGGATAATGCCGATGGTGAGGCCTATATCCTCTATCAGCACATGCGTACTCCCGGAAATACCGAGCTTTTTTACAAGAGTATGCAGCAGGAAGACGGTGTATTTCTGACCAAGGCCGCAGTGACCAAGGTTGAAGAGACTGAGAACGGCCTTGCTGTTCATGCCTCGGATACGCTTCTTGGCGATGCGATCACGCTTAATGTGGACATGGTTGTTCTTGCGGCCGGAATGGTTCCGACCACCGCCTTTGAGAATTCCATCAATCTGGCCTATCGTCAGGGACCGGGCTTTCTTGATCTGGATCTCTTTGACGGCTATGCGGATTCCCATTTTATCTGCTTTCCCTATGAGACCCGGAGAACCGGTATTTATACCTGTGGCGGCGTCCGTAAGGCGGAGACCATGGAAGAGACCATGGATGATGCCACCGGTGCAGCTCTCAAAGCCATCCAGTGTATCGAATCGGTAAATCGCGGTGTTGCCGTTCATCCGCGCTCCGGTGATATGACCTATCCGGACTTTTTCTTCTCACGCTGTACCCAGTGTAAGCGGTGTACGGAGGAATGTCCGTTTGGTGCCCTTGATGATGACGAGAAGGGAACACCGCTGCCGAATCCGACCCGCTGTCGTCGTTGCGGTACCTGTATGGGTGCCTGCCCTGAGCGTATTATCGGATTCTCGGACTACAATGTCGATATGATCGGCTCAATGGTCAAGGCCATTGAAGTACCCGATGATGATGAGGACAAACTGCGGATTGCAGTTTTCGTCTGCGAGAATGATGCCTATCCTGCTCTTGATATGTCGGGAATGCATCGCAACAAGATGAACAGGCTGGTCCGCTTTATTCCGGTCCGTTGTCTTGGTTCGGTCAACATGGTCTGGATCAAGGATGCCATGTCGTCCGGTATGGACGGTGTACTGCTGATGGGCTGCAGGTATGGCGATGACTACCAGTGCCATTTTGTGAAGGGCTCTGAGATTGCCTCCAAGCGCATGGAGAATATCGGCGAAACTCTCGGTACACTGGGTCTGGAACCTGAACGTTGCGCCGTCCGCCAGATAGCAATTTCCGATTACGACAAGATTCCCGCCATTATAGATGAATTTGTCGAAGAGATCATTGAATTGGGTCCAAACCCGTTCAAGGGCTTCTAGCCTCTCTGTTGTGTCGATAATGTTACCATCCGGTTCATACCGGATGGTAACATTTATATATTTTTGCTTTAGGATAACCTTTTTCGACATATTGAATTACTTTCAGGACAGGAGGAAAAAATGTCTATGAACGTGCAACCCGATCTTGATTTTATCAAGGACATGAAGGCTGCGGGTGGCGATACACTGAAAAAATGTTTTCAATGTGCTACCTGTTCAGTCGTCTGTCCACTTTCTTCGGACGACAATCCGTTTCCCCGGCGGGAAATGATACTTGCCCAGTGGGGACTTAAAGACAAGCTCGTCGGCGATCCCAACATACTGCTCTGTCATCAGTGTGGTGACTGTACAACCTATTGTCCGCGTGGCGCAAAACCCGGTGATGTCCTCGGGGCAATTCGTGCCTATGCCTACAAGTTTTACGGTTGGCCCGCAGGGCTTGCCAAGCTGGCCAGCTCCGGAAAAAATATGCCGATGCTGATCGGTATACCGGCCGTTGTGATCCTGGTTATGTGGCTGATTTCCGGTGGGCTTCACATTCCGAGTACTGAACAGTTTGCCCATGCCGGATATGGCCATTTTTTTGGTCACTGGGATTTTCGTCTGCTGGCCAAAAATGTCTTTTTTATTGATCTGATCATGCTGCCGTCCGCCGGTCTTGCTGTTTTTGCCTCCTATAAGGGGATTTCAGCCATGTGGAAGGCCATGTCGGAGAATGCCGGTGTTGGTGAAGCACTGTACAAACCTTCGATCCCGCAGTTTATCAAAGAATTCCTCTGGCCGGCCATTGTTGAGATTGTTCAACATAACCGTTTTCGGGAATGTACGACCAATGCAGACCGGGTTCGTGGTCATCTGCCGCTGATGTGGGCCTTTATGGCGCTGTTTTTTGTTACGGTTTACTCCGCCTTTGCCCAGGATATGCTCGGTATCTTTATTCCCTCACTGCACGGTCCCATGTCCCTGTGGAACCCGGTCAAGATCCTGGCCAACGTTGCAGCCATCGCTCTGGTTGTCGGTACGGGCATCCTGTGGGGAAACCGGAGTCAGATGGAAATGGATGGTCAGGCTTCAAGAACCTTTTATGACTGGTTCCTGATCTGGATGATCATGGGTGTAGGTGTCACCGGTATTGGTGCAGAACTGTTCCGGCTTATCGGAATCGCATCGGTCGGCTATGTAACCTATTATCTGCATCTTGTTTCCGTTATGATGCTGTTTCTGTACATGCCGTATACCAAGTTTGCCCATCTCGTGTACCGTACCTTTGCCATGGCGTTTGAACGGTATCGGGACAGTGCCTATGTGAAAAACCCGCTTAACGAAGGATAGTTTCTTCTCCTTTTGGGATAAACCAGCATGGCTGGACCAGATAAGCGGAGCGCAGACTTCGGGATTTTCAGGGCCCAGCCACAACAGATAGCATAGACTTCGAACCATGAAAATAGCCTGAAGCGACAGTGCTTCGTGGGCGATTTTTTGACAAAAAGGCCGTGGACCAAATCCACGGCCTTTTTATTTTTCCCTGTTTAAAAAAAAAGAGCTTGATTTTTATTTTCTCGAGGCTATATTAGCAAGATTCATGCTGGCGTAGCTCAACTGGCAGAGCAGCTGATTTGTAATCAGCAGGTTGCGGGTTCAAGTCCCATCGCCAGCTCCAAGAGAAAAAGCAGGAACCAGTCCGGAAATCATCAGAGATATGGTTTCTGGTTTATATAGATATTGAGTGGAGGGGTTCCCGAGTGGTCAAAGGGAACAGACTGTAAATCTGTCGGCGACGCCTTCGGAGGTTCAAATCCTCCCCCCTCCACCATGAATATGAGCAGGCTGCAGAAAGTCTGTGCTTTGTTCGCTCCATTATTGTCTGCTTGTTTGAGCGGGAATAGCTCAATTGGTAGAGCATCAGCCTTCCAAGCTGAGGGTTGCGGGTTCGAGTCTCGTTTCCCGCTCCATTTAAACAGACAATATTTGGGCGTTGTTGTTTTTATTCTATTGTGATTTTTGGGCCCACGTAACTCAGTGGTAGAGTACCTCCTTGGTAAGGAGGAAGTCACCGGTTCAAGTCCGGTCGTGGGCTCCATAAGCAGTCGCAGTCGGTTACCAGGTATCGGCTGGCATGTTGAATTCTTGTCTGAGGAGACACGCTGATGGCAAAGGAAAAATTTGAGCGGACAAAGCCGCATGTCAATGTAGGAACAATCGGCCATATCGATCATGGTAAAACCACGCTGACCGCAGCAATCACCCGTGTGCTTGCAACAAAGGGTCAGGCTGATTTCACTGATT
>DRKH01000321.1 GCA_011051825.1 Desulfobulbus sp. | reverse complement strand
CTGTTCAGGAGTGCTCCATATCTGTGCAGTCAGGCCTGTGAACTATAGTGATTCCTATGTGAATCAGGCCTGACCGTGCAGAGAGGTAGATAAGCGCAGACTTCGAGCGCAGACTCCGTGGGGTGCTCCTGAACAGTTACACATTTTCATCGTTCGTTGTGCCCTCCGGGCATGGAGGTTTATATGAAAATCCCGGTAGCAAGGGCCTGCCCATGCCGGAGTAAGGGATTTTCATGGCTTGAAGTCTACGCTACCTGTTGTGGCTGGGACGGTAAAATCCGGTTCAGCCATGCTTGGTTTATAGCTATTTTCTCCTGCTCTGATCCTTAGGTTGTTGTTTGTGCGCATCTTTTGTTGTCTGACCGGCAATGTTCAGGCTCTTCAGGATGATAAGGGCTGTTCGCAGCTGATTGTCGCGGGCGAGGCGCTGTTTGATTTTCTGCTGTTCTTTCTCGGTCTGTCCGGACGTGTTGCGGGCTTCGATTTTTTTTCTGTCGCCGTTGGTCAGGTGTTTCGGGAGATCTTTTTCCCTGATGTTCCAGCGCGGCTCCTTGTCGGCACTCTCTTTGGCCGGTTCCTGAAAGGGGACAATCATGTCCGGAGTGATGCCGGTTTCCTGGATGGAATCCCCGCTTGGCGTATAATAGCGTGCGGTTGTCAGACGGATTCCAGCCCCGTTGGGCATGGGGATGATGGTCTGGACCGATCCTTTGCCGAAGGTCTCGGTGCCGAGAACAATCGCCCGACCATGATCCTGCAGGGCTCCGGCAACAATTTCCGAGGCGCTTGCCGATCCGCCGTTGACCAGTACCACCATGGGAAAGGAAAATGAATCACTGTTGTGATGGGCTTCGAAAACCATGTCCTGATCCGGGTTGCGTCCCCTGGTCGAAACGATGACTCCCTTGTCAAGAAAGATATCCGACACCTTGACGGCCTGGTCGAGCAGTCCGCCCGGGTTGTTACGCAGATCAAGGACGACGCCGGTGAGCGCTTGTTTTTTCAGCGCCTTGTTCAAGGCTTTGCGTACATCTCTTGTGGTTGTTGCCTGAAAATTAGTGATCCGTATATAGAGCAGGCCCGGCCCAAGTTCCATGGATTTTACCGAATGGAGCGGGATAACATCACGAACCAGGGTAAAGGTCTTGAGCTCCTGCCGGTCGGGACGATGAATGGTAATTGTAACCTTTGTACCCTTTTTGCCCCGTAATTTCTTAACAGCCTCCATCAGGCCGAGATCCTTGGTTGATTCACCATTTATACGAATGATTTGATCCCCGGCCTCAATACCCTGTTGAAAAGCAGGGGTCCCCTCGATCGGGGAAACGGCCGTCAGGATACCGTCGCGAATGGTAATTTCAACCCCGATTCCGCTGAAGCTCCCCTTGGTTTCTTCCTGCAGCTCTTTAAAGTCGTCAGGCGGCAGGTAGGAGGAATGGGGATCGAGTGAAGACAGCATACCGTTGATTGCCCCGATCATGACGGCGTTGGTATCAATTCTGTCGACGTAATGCTGCTGGAGCAGGGTCAGGACATTGGCAAATGTTTCCAGGTCTTTGTAGGTTTGCTGCTGTTCATTTATATCTTCAGCGTGGAGGGTAAACGGAAGAATACAACAGAGGACGACAAGGATAAACGAAAGTTTTTTCATGGGCTGTCTTTAGAGCAGGAGTATATGCATTTCTGTG
The DNA here is from genome assembly GCA_011051825.1 of Desulfobulbus sp. Taxonomy (GTDB): domain Bacteria; phylum Desulfobacterota; class Desulfobulbia; order Desulfobulbales; family Desulfobulbaceae; genus DRLX01. Next base: position 7,716 of record DRKH01000321.1, on the reverse strand, counting down.
AGAACAGGGAATAAGGACGCTGGTTGTCAGGGGTAAATTTTTATTTTGGCGTAACTGTTCAGGAGCACCCCACGGAGTCTGCGCTCGAAGTCTGCGTTTATCTACCTCTCTGCACGGTCAGGCCTGATTCACATAGGAATCACTATAGTTCACAGGCCTGACTGCACAGATATGGAGCACTCCTGAACAGTTACGATTTGTGGTATTGCATAAATCGTGCACCCGTCTGCATAGTTTCTCATTTTGTATCCTGATTACGTACAAAGCTCAGCTTTTCACAACTCAGGGATAACATCGCTTGTTCTTCCGGATTGCAGGGCCCAGTGAATTCATCATTAATTCACTGGGTTCGTAATGCCCTCCGGTATTCAGCGATGGTATCCCTTGCATTCGGCTGAGGATTGTGGGTAATCAGATTTTGTATTGAGCCCCAGGGGTTTTCGTGTTCGGAGTCAACAATTAGCGCTATTATAGCAGGTTATGGCGACATTGAATAGCTTTAATTCAACCGGTTTCGGCTTATTCAGCCGATCCGGTCCCTGGCCTGTCGGGAAGAGCATTCCCGGGTTCGGGCGGAATTGTGGGCGTGGGCAGTGGAATCTGCTCAGGGTACGAGTTCGGCTGCAGCCAGGGCAGGGGATCCAGCGGTTTGGCCCCATGCCGGATCTCAAAGTATAACCCCTTGGAAAACAGCGTCGCAATATCGCCGGTTGTACCTATCTGTCCCCGGCTTTGCACCGTGTCCCCTTCCTTTACCAGGATGCTGTCGAGACGGGCTGTAATGGTGTAATACTGCAGGCCGTGATCAATAATCACCATATTGCCGTAGCCCTGTTTGTAACCGGCAAAAATGACCTTGCCCCGGTAAATACTGTAAACAGGTTCATTTTCGGCGGTTTCAATGGCTATGCCCTTGCTGGGGCCGTTTTCCAGTGCATCACCGAAGTGAACGGTCAGGTTGCCGATAACCGGTCCGGCCATCTTTCCCTTATTGAGGACAAAGCCGCGAATCCGGTTTTCCTCCTTTTTCTTAAGCTCGGTCATGGTTTGAGTCAGGGCAAGTTCAGCTCTCTGCATTTCACGGACGGCCTGTTCATAGAGCCCTTTTTTACTTCTGATCTTTGTCAGCAGCTGATTTTTTTCTTTTCTGATCGCATCCAGGGCCTGTTTTTCTTTGCGAGCCTGACGGATAAAATCCTCCAACAGGATTTTTTCCCGCTCCTGGGCCTCTTGTGCCAGATTCAGCTGGTTGATGGTGTCACGGTACATATCAATGACGGACTGGTCGTATTCAAGCAACCGTTTGAAGGCGTCATTGAAGAGCATAAGCTCAGGAAGGCTTTTGTTGGAAAAGGTGACATTGAGAAAGCCGGTTTTTCCCATCATGTAAAAGGCGCGTAATCGCTTTTCAAGGTGGTGGCGGACATTTTCTTTGACAAGTTCGGCCTGTTGTCGATCCTGCTCTTTGATGGCAAGGAGATCTTCCTGGGTTTGCAGACGTTTTTTGAGGGTGGCCAGTTTTTGTTTCTGTTTGGCAAGTTTGTCGTCGATCTGTTTGAGCTCATCAAGGAGGCCCACTTCCTGTTCGCCGCTTTTTCGAATCTTATCCAGATGAATCCGGATTTCCTGGCGCAGTTTGCCGATATTGATTTTATGCCGTTGCAGGGGAATGGCCGGATCCTGATCCGCAGCCGGGGCCGGTCCGGCAGACGAGCATGTCAGGGCCGCAAGGACTATGCAGTATAGTACAATATGCCGGGAAAACGGCCGCAAGCTCATACCTGTACAATTTTTCTGGTTGAAGAAAAACTACCGGCGGCACAGAGCAGGGTGGAGAGTCCGATAATGGTGCAGATGATCGGCAGGGAAAAAAAGGTAAAGGGAAAGATGCCGAACAGGGCGGAGCCGGTAAACCGTAGTTCTATCCAGTTGAACAGAATGTAAAGCGCGGCCAGTCCACAGGCCGAGCCCATCAATCCCTGCAGGCCGCCTTCCAGAAAGTAGGGCATGCGGATATAGGTGCCGGAAGCACCCAGCAGTCGTAGCAGCTCCAGTTCTTCGGCCCGGGAAACAAGGGTCAGGCGGATGGTATGGGCGACGGTAAAGGTGGTTGTCATGATCAGCAGGGTTCCGGAGAGGATGACCACAATTCGCATGAGCTGGACAAAGGAATAAAAACGTTCTATCCACTCACGCCCATACTGTACCTTGAGTACACCGGGCAGGGTCTGGAGGTAGTCGGAAAATCGTTTAATTCTGGTCAGGCTGTCCAGGGATCGAACCGGGTAAACCTCAATTGACGGCGGAAGGAAGTTCTCGGGCATGTCGGTCAGTACGTCGCGATCCGTATCCAACTCTTTTTTAAATCGCTGGAAGGCCTCTTTGCTGCTGACAAAAACAATCTTGTCGACCGCATCAAATTTGAGAATTTTCTGGCGATATTCTTCCTGCAGGGCAGGGACCGGTTCTTCATCAAGGTAGGCTATCAGGCGGAGATCGTCACCGAGCTGTTTGCCGACGTTGAGCAGATTTGTGTAAATAAGGGAGAAAAAGGCAAAGATCAAAACAGAGAGGGTAATGGTCACCAGCGTCAGGAACTGAGAACTCCAGGTCCGAAACAGGTTGCGGATGGTCTGGCCCAGGACGGCAAAGAGAAAATTCATTCTTTTTCTCCTCTTGATTCATGATCCTTTTCCTGCTCGACAATTCGTCCGTCTTTCAGCTCCAGGACCCGGTGGCCCGAGTCTGAATAGATACTGGGATCATGGGTGGCGATCAGGATGGTTGCCCCCCGGCGTCGATGCTCATCAAATAACTCCATGACCCGAGCGGTGCTCTCGGCGTCCAGGTTGCCGGTTGGTTCATCAGCCAGGATAAGATCAGGATTATTGGCCAGGGCTCTGGCAATGGCAACCCGCTGCTGTTCACCCCGTGAAAGGTCTGCAGTCCTGGCACGCGCCTTGGATTTCAGGCCGAGTCGGTCGAGCAGAGTTCTGGTCTGTCGGCGGATAAATGATTTTTTTTGATAGGTAACCTCCATGGCCAGGGCGATGTTGCGAGCCACTGTCCGTTCAGGCAGCAGTTTGAAGTCCTGATAGGCCATGCCGATCCTGCGGCGCAACTGCTGGACTTTGTGACGGGACAGTTTGCCAAGTTCCATGCCGTCGATTTCAACCAGTCCCTTGTCGGGTTGTTCAATCCTGCAGAGCAGGCGGAGGAGGGTGGTTTTGCCGGCACCGCTTTTTCCGGTCAGAAAGAGCATCTCGCCCGGGGAAACGCTCAGGGAAATTTCGGTCAGGGCCTCAACATCCGGCGGATAGACCTTGCCGACCTTGATCAGCTCGACCATTATGTTTTTTCGGCTGGACTCGGTCATGGCCACTGTTTAGGCAAAGATATGGTCAAAGAGGGCAAACGACTGTTGGATAACCTTTGAATCTTCAGGAAGCTGCAGGTAGGAAGTGCCGCTGAGTTCCTGGTTGATCAGTTCATCGCTGGAAGAGATGATGCCGGCAAGGGGCATGTCCGCAGCCTCGACAACGGCGGCATCAATTTTTTCCTGCAGAGCGGGCGAAACCGGATCAGGCGCCCGGTTGACAATGAGGTGTCGGTTCTTGACATCGAGCTGCAGCGGGCCGGTAATGTCGGCAATCCTGCGGGCCGTGAGAATCCCGCGGGCCGATGGATCGGAGACAATGAGCAGGTGGTCGATGGTACGGAGATTCATCCGGCTCAAATGCTCCATGCCCGCCTCGTTATCGACAATAATATATTTATAATTTTCAGCCAGTTTATCCATGGTCATGGCCAGATACTGATTGGCGGCACAGTAACATCCAGGACCGTCGGGCTGGCCCATGACCATCAGGTCAAAACCGGATTCCTCGATCAGGGCCTGATGAATTTTCATCTCCATAAACTGATCCCGGCTCATCCCCGACGGGATATCGCCCTTGATTTCCTTGCGGATTTCACCAAGAGTGGCGGTGATGTCAAGATCAAGCAGCTCGTTGAGGTTGGCATTGGCATCGGCATCAACAGCCAGTACCGGAGTCATGTTACGGTGTATAAGATAGTTGAGGAGCAGGGCGGAGAGTGTTGTTTTTCCGGTGCCGCCTTTGCCGGCCATGGCAATTACCTGGGTCATAGTGTCCATCCTCACGAATTGTTCAATTCAGGCTCTTGAGAGAAAAAAATATTTCAACATGTGAACGTATTTTATCTACTCTAAAAGTTACAGTTTTCCAAGGGAAACCGTAAACCTGGAGGCAGCGGCGACGGACTTGGCTGCGCATTTATACTGGACGGGGAAGAGGTTGTGCCTTAAAGTCTTCCAGGTTCATCCCTGTTACCCTTATGTGAGGAAAAAAAATGAGGTATAAAGCTGTTCTGTTCGACCTTGATGGAACACTTCTCAATACCCTGGAAGATCTTGTCGACTCGGCAAATCATGCGCTTGCCCGGATGGGAATGCCCGTGCATCCTGTGGATGCATACCGGTATTTTGTCGGTGACGGCCTGATGACCCTGATTGAGCGCATTGTACCCGATGACAGACGAAATGCCGAAACCATTGCTGAAACAGCAGCGGCCTTCCGGCGCCATTACATCAACAACTGGCATGTGAAAACCAGACCCTATGATGGTGTCGAGGACCTGTTGAAGACTCTGGCAGATGCCGGGCTGCAGCTGGCCGTTCTCTCCAACAAACCGCAGGATTTTACTGAACTCTGTGTTGAGAAGCTGCTTGGCGATTTCTCCATTTATCCGGTATTCGGCCAACGTGAGGGCATACCGAAAAAACCGGATCCGGCTGGAGCCCTTGAGGTTGCCGAAATCCTGAATATTGCGCCGGACCAATTCCTGTATCTGGGTGATACCTCCATTGATATGCATACTGCCAAACGGGCAGGTATGTGTGCGGTCGGCGTGTTATGGGGATTTCGACCCGAACAGGAGCTGTGGGACTCGGGGGCCGATCATGTGATACGGGCCCCTGCTGATCTCCTTGATTTATTCCAATAGGGTAACCGTTGACCAAGAGTAACATAGTTCACTAATCCTGACCAACCATGAAAATCTCCGACTCCGGCATGGGCAGCCATGTCCTTCCCGGCGATTTTCAGATAAACCAGCATGGCTGGACCAGATTTTTAACGCCACAGCCACAACGAACGATGAAAATAGCCTGTAACGGCAGTGCGCTGTGGACTATTTTCAGATAAAAACCGAAACCCAATACTCTGTACCTGAATTTCATGAATCCTGTTTTTTTAACCTATGCCGGTCCGCCGCTCATCGGTGCCTTTATCGGCTACCTGACCAATAAAATCGCCATTCGCATGCTCTTCCGGCCCCTGAAGCCATGGTATGTGCTGGGCATCCGTATACCCATGACCCCCGGGGTTATCCCGTCTAAACGTCATGATCTTGCCGTCAACATGGGAATCATGGTCGGCGAACATCTGCTCACCGCCCGTGATATCGGGACCGCCCTTTCCATGGAACCGTTCCAGGAACATCTGCACAGTCTTATCGATACAAGGGTCGGTGAGGTGCTGGACAGCGATCTCGGTCCGGTCCTTGATATCGTACCCGGGAGGTTTCGGGCCTATGCCAAGGTCGGCCTGCGGACCCTCAAATATCAGATGAAATCCGGGATTCGCAGTTATCTGCACAGCGAGACCTTTGCCGGTGTGTTTAAAGATGTAGTGGCCCATCAACTGGAGCAGTATGGCCATCAGGAACTCAATGCCTTTGTTTCAACGGAACAACGGCAACAGGCCTATGGCATCATAGATGATTTTTTGCGTGGCCTGCTTGAGGGGGAGGGCCTTGAAGACTGGCTGACCGGATATCTTCTGGAACGCCTGCAGGACGCGGGACAGAGTGGAAAAAAGGTCCGGGATATGCTGCCGGAACCATTTGTCGATTTTGTCCTGGAAACCTTACGGAATCAGACCCCGGAACTTCTGCATGGACTTGCCGGCCTGCTGGCCGAACCGCAGGTTCGTGACAAGATTATCGGGGCTGTTCTTGGTGCAATCGAGAATTTTTTAAGTACTCTTGGCCCCATGGCCGCCATGGCCAAGGGGTTTATCGACATGGACTCTCTGGATGGGAAAATTCGTGAGTACCTTGCCGACCATGAGGATGAACTTGAACAGTGGCTGCAGAGCCCGGAAGTGCAGGAACGGTTTGTGGCCGTGTTGCAGGAGCAGGTCCATGAACTCATCCGGAAACCGGTTGCCGAAATTCTGGAGCGGCTTGAAGAAGGCCGGCTCGAAGATCTCTGCCGTTCATTGTCGGTCCAGCTCCTCGGTGCCTTGAAAACCAAGGGCACTGTGGAAACCCTGTCGTTACTGTTTCGCCGGAGCCTTGAGGATATGATGGAGCAGGGACATCGACCTTTGGCCGATATTGCAGGCCGGCTGTTTGCCGGTGACAACGGCCGCCGGATCCGGCAAACCCTGTACCGGGAATTACTGGGCCTGTTCCGTTCGGAAGGGAGCAGCAGGTTGATCGGCCGGATGGTCGATTCCATGATCGATTCCCTGGCCGGGAAACCCGTTGGTATCCTGGCCCGCCTGATGCCTGCGGGCGTGCGGGGCGGTATTACCGATTATATTGTCCTGACTGCGAATCGAATGCTGCTGAAGGAAGTACCGGGTCTGGTTAAGTCGCTTAATATCAGCCAGCTGGTGACTGACAAGGTGGATTCGCTTGATCTGCTGAAGCTTGAATCCCTTCTCCTCTCCATCATGGAAGAACAGTTTAAGTATATTAATCTGTTTGGTGCCCTGCTCGGATTCTGTATCGGTCTGATTAACCTGCTGCTTCTCCATTTTGTATGAAAGAAAGCCTGGTGCTTGACTTTTAAACAGGTGCCTTGATAAGCGGAAAAACATAGGGAAAATCAGACCGATTCTTTGACGGTTATATTGCCCGCAGGCAGCAGGTGCAAGGATGTCTGCGGGAATAGTCCGGTTGGTTTTATTTGTCGGTGACAAGTGTTGCATATTCATCTTCACTCAGCGTGCCGTTCATGTCAGCGTCTGCCTTGGTGAAGAGTTCTTTGCTGATGCCGGCGGCATCGGCTTCGCTCTTTGAAAGAGCACCGTCATGGTTGGTATCAAGATCGGCAAATGCTGGTACATTTGCAAAAGCTGAAACAGCAAACAGTGAAAATACGATTGTCGGAAGTACTTTTTTAAACATTGTTTTTCTCCTTAAAAATGAATAAATAACTGATTTTCGGTTTCGTTGTTGGCCAAAACAACAGAGACATGCCATCTTCGCGAATCATGTCCTTTCCTCCTTCTATAGCATCTTGTGTGCCAGTTTTTTTTATCATACAATTTCAATAAGTTATCTAAAGTGGGTCGGCGGAATAGGTTGGTAACGTCGGTGAAGAAGGACAGCTCTGCTTTCCTGCACGTTATCTCCTTGAAAATATAGATCTTTTGTTGTGGCTGAGCAGCGACATCAGAATTCGGCCCAAACAGGTGTTCTCTGGCAACTTGTTGATATTACATGTAAATAGAATGACGATTCAGACTGTCGGTTGAATGGGGAAGCAATCCGGGTAGAGGGACGGGTTGTGTCTTTCGTCAGTAAGCGTTCACCAGCACAATCTCCGTCCGATCAGACCGGCTCACATAGGCAGGCTATCGATGAGATACAACCTGAGGGGGCTGTTGCCAACGGAAAGATTTT
>DRKH01000320.1 GCA_011051825.1 Desulfobulbus sp. | reverse complement strand
CAGTCGACCCTGTATGACGGTTTGACCGGTGACCGCTTTGATAATCAGGTCACTGTCGGCGTTATGTATATGCTCAAACTGCATCATCTGGTTGACAACAAGATCCATGCCAGGTCAACCGGGCCGTACTCACTGGTGACGCAGCAGCCGCTTGGCGGTAAGGCACAGTTCGGTGGGCAGCGGCTTGGCGAGATGGAGGTCTGGGCCATGGAGGCCTATGGCGCCGCGTACACGCTCAAAGAGTTCCTGACCGTCAAGTCCGATGATGTGGAAGGGCGGACTACAATGTACGAAAAGATCGTCAAGGGCAACAACTTCCTTGAGACAGGACTGCCCGAGTCGTTCCATGTCCTGGTCAAGGAACTCAAGGGCCTCTGTCTCGATGTAGAATTATTAGAAGAGTAAAAGTTACGGGCGAATGCCCCTGTTGTAGAGCTTTCAACCGCTAACTTTCAACTTTCAACTCAGTATAGGGTGATTTCGTGGAAGAACTGTTCAACTTCTTTGCAAAACCGAAGGGACCTGTAAAATTTAACAAAGTTAAAATTTCACTGGCCTCCCCCGAAAAAATTCACGAATGGTCGCATGGAGAGGTGAAAAAACCCGAGACCATCAACTATCGGACGTTTAAGCCGGAGCGTGATGGTCTGTTCTGCGCCAAGATTTTTGGTCCGGTTAAGGATTACGAGTGTAATTGCGGGAAGTACAAGCGGATGAAGCACCGCGGGGTAGTCTGCGAAAAATGCGGGGTTGAGGTTATTCAGTCCAAGGTGCGCCGTGAACGACTCGGTCATATCCAGCTTGCCGCCCCGGTCGCCCACATCTGGTTTTTAAAGAGTCTGCCCTCCAAGATCGGGGCGATTCTCGATATGACACTCAAGCAGCTGGAGCGGATTCTTTATTTTGAATCCTATGCGGTTGTTACTTCCGAAATCGAAGATCTCCCTGTCGGTTCACTACTGAACGAGGAACAGTATCGGACGTATCTGGAAGAGCATCCCGGCAGGTTCAAGGTCGGTATCGGAGCGGAGGCAATTCGGGAAATGCTTATGGCGCTCGACCTGCAGGCTCTTTCCGAGATGCTGCGCCGTGAGATGAAGGAAACCGGATCGAAATCCAAACGGGCCAAGTACGGCAAGCGGTTGCTTGTCGTCGAGGCGTTCCGTGATTCGGGCAACAGGCCCGAGTGGATGATTCTTGAGGTTATTCCCGTGCTGCCTCCCGATCTTCGTCCACTGGTTCCCCTTGAAGGCGGGCGTTTTGCCACCTCTGATTTAAATGATCTTTACCGACGGGTCATCAACCGAAATAATCGGTTGAAGCGATTGATTGAGCTTGATGCGCCCGACATCATCATCCGCAATGAGAAAAGGATGCTTCAGGAAGCGGTCGATGTCCTCTTTGACAATGGACGACGCGGCCGGACCATCACCGGTCCCAATAAACGGCCTCTGAAGTCGCTGTCCGATATGCTCAAGGGCAAACAGGGTCGGTTCCGGCAGAATCTGCTGGGTAAACGTGTCGACTACTCCGGACGATCGGTTATTGTGGTCGGCCCCCATCTGCGTCTGCACCAGTGCGGTCTGCCCAAGAAAATGGCCCTTGAGCTGTTCAAACCCTTTATCTATAACCGGCTGGAGACCCTTGGTTATGTAACCACCATCAAGAGTGCGCGCAAGATGGTGGACAAGGGCATGAAAGAGGTCTGGGATGTCCTTGATGATATTGTTCGTGAATATCCGGTTATTCTCAACCGGGCGCCGACTCTGCATCGGCTCGGTATGCAGGCCTTTGAAGTGGTGCTGATTGAAGGCAAGGCTATTCAGCTCCATCCTCTTGTCTGTGCCGCCTTTAATGCCGACTTTGACGGCGACCAGATGGCGGTTCATGTACCGCTGTCGGTCGAGGCCCAGGTCGAGGCCAGGGTACTGATGATGTCGACCAACAATATCCTTTCGCCGGCCAGTGGCGGACCGATTATTATTCCAAGTCAGGATATCGTTCTCGGCCTGTACTACATGACCCGGGAACGATTCGGGGTCCCGGGCGAGGGAGCTGTATTCAGTTCACCGGGCGAGGCGAGAATCGCCTATGATCACGGGGCTGCGCACATGCAGGCCGTGGTTAAGGTCAGGATTAACGGAGAACTTATCGATACGACCATCGGTCGGGTGCTGGTCAGTGAACTGCTGCCCGATGCCGTTCCCTTTGCCCTGGTCAACCGGGAACTCTCTAAAAAAGAACTCGGCTTTCTGGTCGATTACACCTACCGTCATGCCGGAACAAAAGACACCGTCATTCTTGCAGACCGGTTGAAGGATCTCGGCTATGAATATGCAACCCTGGCCGGTATTTCCATCTGCATCAACGACATGAAGATTCCGGTTCGAAAGGAAGAACTTGTCGAGGAGTCGGAGAGAGAGGCCGCGGATGTTGATACCCAGTACTCCGACGGTCTGATCACCGATGGTGAGAAATACAACAAGATTGTTGATATCTGGTCCAAGGCCACCGACAGAATCACCAAAGAGATGATGGATGAGATGGCGGTTGACTATGTCCGGGACAAAGACAACAAGATCCAGGAGATCAAGAGCTTTAACTCGGTCTTTATCATGGCCGACTCCGGGGCCCGTGGTTCCAAAGACCAGATCCGGCAGCTGGCCGGTATGCGCGGGTTGATGGCCAAACCCTCGGGTGAGATTATCGAGACCCCGATCAAGGCAAATTTCCGGGAAGGATTAACCGTTCTCGAATATTTTATCTCCACCCATGGCGCCCGTAAGGGACTTGCCGATACTGCTTTGAAAACAGCGAACTCCGGATACCTGACCAGACGACTGGTCGACGTGGCCCAGGATTCCACCATTGTTGTCAAGGATTGTGGGACCATGCGCTATACCGAGGCCGAACCGCTGGTGGAAGGTGGTGAGGTCATTGTTCGGATCGGTGAGCGTATTCTTGGCCGGGTAGCCAGTGAGGATGTGGTCGATCCCCATACCGGAGAAGTGCTGGTCGGTATGGATGAAGAAATAGTTGAGGAAAGAGTTGAAGCCATTGAAGCTGCGGGTATTGATCGGGTCAAGATTCGTTCCGTACTCACCTGTGAGGCCAAACGCGGAGTGTGCGCCATGTGTTATGGCCGTGACCTTGGCCGGGGCCATATGGTCAACATCGGTGAGGCGGTTGGTATTATCGCGGCTCAGTCCATTGGTGAGCCCGGTACCCAGCTGACCATGCGTACCTTTCATATCGGCGGTACTGCAAGTCGTTCCGTTGAACAGGCCGAGGTTCGCAGCCAGCGAGGTGGCCTGGTCCAGTTTAAAGGACTGCATTCGGTCCAGAACAGTGAAGGCCACCTGGTGGTCATGAATCGCAACGCCGAGATCAGTATCCTTGATGACCAGGGAATTGATCGCGAACGTTTTCCTGTTCCCTACGGGGCTGAGCTCAAGGTAAAGGACGGTGACAAGGTGGATCCTGGTACGGTTATAGCCGACTGGGATGCCTTCTCCATTCCGATTGTGGCCGAACTCGGTGGTAAGGTCAAGTATGGCGATGTTCATGAAGGGGACTCCATGCAGGAACGGGTCGACCCGATAACCGGTAAGGCATCCAAGGTTATCACTCCGCTTGCCGCCGGCAAACAGCTGAGCCCGAGGATCACGATCAAGGATCCGGATAAACCGAGGCAGACCAGAAAATTGCCCGGAGGAGATCTTGAGGCCAGATACCTGCTGCCGGTCGGCTCGATTATTTCCGTTGATGAGGGGGAAATTATTGAAGCTGGAACCGTGGTTGCCAAGATTCCGCGTGAAACGACCAAGACCAAGGATATCACCGGTGGTCTGCCCAGGGTTGCCGAGCTGTTCGAGGTTCGTAAACCCAAAGAACAGGCAATTATATCGGAAATCGACGGCCGGGTCAGTTTTGGTAAGGAACTCAAGGGGAAACGCCGGGTTATTGTCACCCCTGAAACCGGAGAGCCCAAAGAATATCTGGTGCCCAAGGCAAAACATACTGTCGTTCATGAGGGAGATTATGTGAAGGCCGGTGAACAGCTTATGGAAGGCTCCATTCTTCCCAATGATATTCTCCGGGTCCTTGGTGCCGAGGCACTTGCCCGCTTCCTGGTCAATGAGATCCAGGAAGTCTATCGCCTCCAGGGTGTAAAGATCAATGATAAGCATATTGAGACCATTGTCCGGCAGATGCTGAAAAGGGTTAAGATTACCGATGCCGGTGATTCCATTTTTATGCTCGACCAGCAGGTTGAATGGTGGAAGTTTCGTGAGGAAAACGAACGATTGCTCAGCCAGGGGCTTACTCCTGCAGCGGCAGAGCCGTTGCTCCTGGGTGTGACCAAGGCATCACTGTCCACCGATTCGTTTATTTCAGCCGCTTCGTTCCAGGAGACCACCAAGGTCCTGACCAATGCCGCTATGTCGGGTAAAGTCGATGATCTTGCCGGGCTGAAGGAAAACGTGATTATGGGCCGTTTAATATCCGCTGGTACCGGACTGGAAAGATATCGTCTGCGTCGCGAAAAAGCCTAGCAAACGATTATAGACCCGAAAAAAAATTACAGCGACCATCGGCGGCATCTAAAAAAGTCCGGGAACGGCGTGCTGTCGTCGGTTTCATGTCTTTTAGTGAAGCCGACAAATATTCTTGACATTCAAGATGTGGTCGTCTATTATATAAGGTTCTCGTGTTCGCCTTCATCGGCGGCAGGATACGTTTATTTATTTGAAAAGGAGTGGTTTTGTATGCCCACAATTAATCAACTCGTCAGGAAGAGACGGAAGAAGATGACCAAGCGGTCGAATACCCCGGCTTTGCAGAACTGTCCGCAAAGGCGTGGGGTCTGTGTCCGTGTATATACGACAACACCGAAAAAACCGAACTCTGCTCTGCGGAAAGTGGCAAGGGTCCGGTTGACAAACGGTATTGAGGTCACTTCCTATATTCCGGGTATCGGCCATAACCTGCAGGAGCATTCGGTTGTGCTGATTCGTGGTGGTCGTGTAAAGGATCTGCCGGGTGTTCGCTACCATGTTGTTCGTGGTACGCTTGATACTCTCGGGGTCAGTGATCGGCGTAAGGGGCGGTCCAAATACGGGGCCAAGAAGCCTAAATAAGGTGCCGGCAATATCCAGGTTATTGAAGAGGAAAAAAGAAAATGCCGAGAAAGAAATTAACAGATAAGCGCACCGCTGCACCTGACCCAGCCTTTAATTCCGTGCTGGTCTCCAAGTTCACCAACGGACTGATGCAGGACGGCAAGAAGGCTCTTGCCCGCAGGCTTTTTTATGATGCCATGTCCATCATAGATGAGAAGGTGGCCGATGAAGAGCCGCTGACCATCTTTGAAGGGGCCATGGAAAACGTTCGGCCCAGGGTTGAAGTCAAGAGCCGGCGGGTTGGTGGTGCAACCTATCAGGTACCGATTGAAGTGCGGCCGGATCGCAGAAATGCACTGGCTATACGCTGGATTATCGGTTTTGCAAAGAGTCGCTCCGGCCAGGCAATGTCCGAGAAGCTGGCTGCAGAACTGCTTGATGCCTACAATAATCGCGGGGCATCGGTAAAGAAAAAGGACGATACTCATAAGATGGCCGAGGCCAACAAGGCCTTTGCCCATTATCGCTGGTAAATCGTCTGATTTTTAGATAATGGTGTAGAATACTGTTGACATGACCGGTGGCCTACTGTAAATAGAACAACATTTTTCCCCTGCAGGTTAGGGGATGTTAAGAAGACAACGGGATTGAACAGTGGCTGGCGGAGGAGCATTATCCAATCTGCGTAATATTGGCATCATGGCCCATATCGACGCAGGAAAAACCACGACCACTGAGCGTATTCTTTTTTACACCGGTCGGTCACACAGGATCGGCGAAGTTCATGACGGCACAGCTATCATGGACTGGATGGAGCAGGAGCAGGAACGTGGAATCACCATCACTTCCGCTGCCACAACCTGCACATGGTTGAAACACACCATTAACATTATTGATACCCCGGGTCACGTTGATTTCACCGTTGAGGTGGAACGGTGTCTCAGGGTTTTGGATGGCGTAGTTGCCGTCTTTTGCGCGGTTGGCGGTGTTGAGCCCCAATCGGAAACGGTTTGGCGACAGGCCGATCGGTACGGAATCCCGCGTATCGCCTTTGTCAATAAAATGGATCGGACAGGTGCCGATTTTGACAAATGCGTTACCGAGCTCAAAGACCGACTCGGAGCCAAACCCGTAGTAATCACACTGCCTGTGGGCAGTGAGGACACCTTTACCGGAATCATCGATCTCATCAGCTGGCGAATGCTGCGCTTTGATGACCTGTCCAAGGGGCAGGAGGTGATCGAAGATGTGATTCCAGACGAGTTAATCGATAAGTCCTCGGCCGCACGTATGACGCTCCTCGAGAAGTTGGCCGACTTCGATGAGGAGGTCATGGAAAAATATTTGGAAGATCAAGAGATCGCTCCCGGTGAATTGCACAGGGCGCTGCGTAAGGCAACGCTCTCGCTTGAGCTGGTACCCGTCCTCTGCGGATCAGCCTTTAAGAATAAAGGTGTTCAGCCGCTGTTGGATGCAGTTTGCAGGTACCTGCCTTCACCCGTAGATATTCCCCCGGTTGAGGGGACGGATAAGAACGGTGCGCCCCTTATTCGAAAACCTGAGAGGAGTGAAAAGTTCTGCGGTCTGGTGTTTAAACTGCAGGCTGATCCCTTTGTCGGTAACCTGGCCTTCATGAGAGTGTATGCCGGAGAAGTCAAGGTTGGCGACAAGGTGTTCAATCCGCTGAAGCGGAAAAAAGAAAAGATCTCGAAACTGATTAAACTGCACGCCAATAAGCGTGAAGAGGTTGACCGCATAGGACCTGGTGATATCGGGGCCGTGGTTGGACTGAAGTTCACAACCACCGGTGATACCCTCTGCGGGGCAGGCGATTTTATTGTTCTTGAAACAATGGACTTTCCGGAACCGGTTATTGGAGTTGCCATTGAGGCAAAGACCAAAGCCGATGAAGGCAAGCTTGCCGAAAGCCTCGACAAGATCGTCAAGGAAGATCCGAGTTTCAGGGTTTCCATTGATGAGGATACCGGGCAGACGATTATCTCCGGGATGGGCGAACTCCATCTCGAAATTATTGTCGACCGGCTGATCCGTGAATTCAAGGTTAACGCCAATGTTGGTCGACCTCAGGTCTCGTACCGTGAAACATTGACCACGCCTGCCACTGCCGAGGGCCGATTTGAGATTCAGGGCACCGGTAAGGAGCAGTATGGTCATGTGATCCTTGAACTTGTCCCGGGGGAACGGGACAGCGGCGTAGGGTTTGAAAGCCTTGTCGATGAGGATCAGATTCCGCCGGAATTTGTAGAGGCGATCGAAAAGGGTGTACGTGACTCGCTGGATTCCGGACCGTTAATCGGTTATCCGGTCCTTGACATCAAGGTTCGGCTGGTTGGCGGGTCCTATGATGAAGATACATCGACCGAAATGGCCTTTGGTGTTGCCGCGACCAAGGCATGTCGGCAGGGGGCACTTGAGGGAAATCCGGTTCTTCTGGAACCGGTTATGTCCCTGGAGGTGATCACCCCGGAAGAGTACCTCGGTGAGGTTATGAATGATCTCAACCGAAAACGGGCACAGGTAAACGGTGTAGAATCCGATCGAGGCGGTCAGATAATACATGCGCTGGCACCGCTGGCCGAACTGTTCGGTTATTCGACGGATCTCAGGTCTGCGACCCAGGGCCGGGCAACGTTTACCATGCAGTTTGCAGAGTTTGCAGAGGTTCCGGCCAAACAGGCCGAGAGCATTATACATAAGATTCGGGGCGTATAAACGATATCATTTACGTTTGAGTGAGGAACGCTGATGGCAAAGGAAAAATTTGAGCGGACAAAGCCGCATGTCAATGTAGGAACAATCGGCCATATCGATCATGGTAAAACCACGCTGACCGCAGCAATCACCCGTGTGCTTGCAACAAAGGGTCAGGCTGATTTCACTGATT
>DRKH01000319.1 GCA_011051825.1 Desulfobulbus sp. | reverse complement strand
GGTAGGGGCAGAGAACTAGCCCAACCACCACCTGTAACTGTTTAGGAGTGCTCCATATCTGTGCAGTCAGGCCTGTGAACTATAGTGATTCCTATGTGAATCAGGCCTGACCGTGCAGAGATGGGGTGCTCCTGAACAGTTACCGCTCAGCAAGACTTTACCGGCAGAACCCCGGACTGTCAATCTACGGTTGCCCGGTTATCCCGGATTATCAACGGCAGGGGATGGGTAATGGATTGAAAAAGCTCTTCACAGAAACCGCAGGTTGTACAATGTCGGTCGCACATGGAAAGCATATTGGCAAAATCAAAGGACAGTGCGGAATTTTCCACATAGAGGCGATCGGCCATCCAGTGAACCGCATCCATCAGATCAAGCAGGTTGCCTTCATGTTTGCGGGCAAGATAGGCACTGATAGTACGCTCCAGGAAGTCGGTACCCAGGGTTCGGCCACAGAGTTTTATGGTGTCCACATGGTAAAGATAGAGCTCCAGATCCTCGGGTCGGATAAACGGCGACTGCAGGATCCGATGCGGTTCTTCAGTAAGAATACGGACACAGCCGAGTTGCTGATTCAGTAGAAACGTGCTGTCATTGCCCTCGACATTGGCAAGGGCAATGTAGGCGTCATGGGAGAGTTTGAAAGGACAATGGGGCAGGCAGCCCTCATTGGCGAGTAACTCAATACCCATGTCCGGAGTTTTCTGCCGAATCCGGCGCACCACATGGGCCAGCGAATCGAGATCCCTGTTCAATGAGCGGTCAAGCAGGATTTTTGCGGGAAGCTTGAACCGGGTCTCCCCTATATAACCCAACCGGCTCTCCACCTTGGCATAAGAATCAAGCATGCAGTTTGCGCCGGGAACGGCTTCAAGGGATGCGGCAAGATCCGGTGCTTCGTCGGACAGGCGCCGAAGCAGGTAATGATCACAGTAGATAATCCCATCCAGCACTCCTCTGTCGACAAAAAAATCAAGGCTTGTGATAATCGAGGAGAGTGCGTCGGAATCGTTTAACAGCACCGGGTCATAGAAACGACTGTTGAGCAGAACATATTTTTTCGGTTTGTTGAGCCGCTCCAGGCCGACGGCAAGCTGTTCATCCAGGTGCATATTATCCTGCCGTATGCGGCTGTCCAGCCTGCCGGGACCGGGAAGGCCGAATTGCAGACCGGCAAGATGGTCTGCAACAGAGGTTAAAAAATCAATATATGAAGGTTCCGGCAGAAAGGGGACATTGAGAATAGGCTTCATGTTCATTCCATATATCTTCGAAACAGACTGTGTATGGTCAGGTCGTTCGGTGTTGGATTTATCTTCAGGAGAATTCGATTCCCCGGATTAGCCCGTTCAACGGGCCTGCGGTCTTCCGTTTCCATGGAGACAACAGTACAGGTCTCGGGTTCAATGTCCGGGCAGAGATATTCCAGATTGTCACCGCACTCAATGGGATTGCGAACATCGATGATCAGGGGATCAATCCCGGTGACAATTCCGGCAGGAGCATAGCCCTGAGTTGTTCGTATTGTATCATACAACATGGCCTCTGTTGAAGGGTGGGCATCAAAAAAGTTTTCCGTCTGTCCCCGGGTACCGATCTTCTTCATTTCTTTGGCAAAAGTATTGGGCAACAGGAGTTTTTCACAGTCGGCTCCTGAAAAAATCTGCAATTGTATCCAGTCAAGAGCAGCCCGATAGAGCCGCACCACACTGCCGACGTAGCCCACTGATTTCATCCGCCCCTCAATTTTAATTGAATTCGTTCCGGCGGCAATAAGTTCGGGTACCCTTTGCAGCAGGCACAGGTCCCGCGAATTAAAGATATAAGTCCCCCGTTCATCCTCCTCCACCGGAAAATACTGACCAGGTCGCTTCTCTTCCACCAGCTTATAGGAGTAGCGGCAGGGATGGGCACAATCGCCTTGATTGGCATCGCGGCCGGTAAAGTAGTTGGAGAGCATACAGCGGCCTGAATAGGATATACAGAGTGCACCATGCACGAACACTTCCAGCTCGACATCGGTTCCCTGTCGAACCCGGCGGATTTCCTCAAGCCCGAGTTCCCGGGCCAGATTCAGCCGGGCCGCCCCCTGCTGCTGCCAGAACTGCGCACTGGCGACATTGGTGACATTGGCCTGGGTCGACAGGTGCAGGGACAGTTCCGGGACCACCTGCCGGGCCACATGGAAAATTCCGGGATCGGCAATAATCAGACCATCCGCTCCGGCCTGCCGCAGGAACTCCAGGTACCTCTCAAGCCCTTCCAGGTCACGGTTATGGGCGAAGATATTAACCGTTATATAAACCTTTACCCCCCGGCCATGGGCATATTCGACGGCCCGGCGCATACCGGCATCATCAAAATTACCGGCCCGGGCCCTGAGGCTGTACTTCGGGCCGCCCAGGTATACCGCGTCCGCACCGTAATGAATGGCGGTGACCAGTTTGTCGAAATTACCGGCCGGGGCCAGCAACTCGGGAATCTGTATATCCATTTTTATTTTATCCGGAAATAGCCCTCGAAGTATTGCCGTTCGGGGCTATTTCATCATTTGTTGTGGCTGTGACGATCATTATCTGTGCAGGCGCGCCAGTTCGCTATAGACCGTCTATGCGGGGCTGGCGCAACTGTGCAGGTAAGCGACCACAGTAGGGTTAGGTTAAGCGAGCAGCTTTCTCTTCATTATGTTGGGTTCGCTTATTTCCTGCAAACGCAATCTGTTGAGGGTTTTCGGTGTCAGCGAACCCAACAACCGTGGAGCATGAAAGCCGCTTAACCCAACAGTGTCCAAGGAGAGTGAAGTGGATACCCCTCATAGAATATTTTCATCGTTCGTTGCGCCTGCGGGGCCTGCTGCTTTATCCGAAACCAGTCGGTAACATTGTATTTTTTTCACAATATCTTCAGATTGTTAGATTAAAATTACCTGAAAGCAAATCCAGTCATACTGCTTTAGCCATTGACGCTCTGAAAAAATGATGTAAGTACAGTAATACAGACTTTAAAATTTGTCCATCACTGCTTGATAATTAAATGCATGTGAGATTTATTCTTGTATTTATCGACGTCTTTATCTCAATAACTGTTGACCGAAAAAAGAGGGTAACGTACTATACCTGAATACAATTCTTTTATTTTTTGCCGGGTGCTTTGAAAAAGTAACCGTTTTGTTCAAAACCAGGCAGATGCAGGCTCCGGCATAATGGCCAAAAAACAAATTTTCCAGGGAGCCTGATCCTGATTTTTTTGGGCGCCCGTGGCGCAGCCGGTATTTGACAGGTATTGTTTTTGTACAGGGTACGCCATGCGTACTATGTTTTACGGTGTATCAGTGGTCTCAGATTGAATTTTTTCATATCCTATAAGCGGAGGAGATACGTCATGCTGAAAAAGAATTACACCAAAACAAAAAAAAGTTGTCGGGTTACCTTTAAGTATGCCAACGAAGAGCAGGCTGAATCTGCGGTGCTGGCCGGGGAATTCAATGACTGGTCTCTTACGGCAACACCGATGAAACGACTGAAAAACGGAACTTTTTCGGTGACCGTCACCCTGAAAAGCGGCTATTCCTATCGCTTTCGCTATGTACTGGACGGTAATGTCTGGGTCAATGATCCGGAAGCCGACAGCTATGCCGCCAACGAATACGGCGAGGAGAATTCGGTCGTCTCCGTCTAACAGTGGACATCCCTTATTTCCATATCGATGCCTTTACCGACAGGATCTTTGCCGGGAACCCTGCCGGAGTCTGTCTGCTTTCCGAGTGGCCGGCTGACGATGTTCTACAGGCAATAGCAGCAGAAAACCGTTTGTCGGAAACCGCCTTTCTGGTCGGCGGCGGCTCAAGCTATGCCCTGCGCTGGTTCACCCCGGAATCGGAAATTGACCTCTGCGGTCATGCCACCCTGGCCTCTGCCTTTGTTCTGCACGAGTATACAGCTATTGGTGTGGACCAGCCCATTAGCTTTGAGTCCCGGAGTGGAACCCTTCTGGTCAGTCGGCAGGGGGATCTCTTTACCCTTGATTTTCCGGCCCGCCCAGGACAATCCTGCCCGCTGTCGGCCGAGCTGACCGCTGCCCTGGGGGCTGAGCCGGAGGCCGTCTATTCCGCCCGCGACCTGCTGGCCGTTTTTCCGGACCGGCAAACCGTGGCCGAACTGCGGCCTGATTTTTCCCGCCTTGCCGACCTTGATTGTCTGGGTGTGATCGTCACCGCCCCGGATGATGAGGTTGATTTTATCTCCCGCTTCTTCGCTCCCGGCGCCGGTGTTCCCGAAGACCCGGTTACCGGCTCATCCCACTGCACCCTGATTCCCTACTGGGCCGAACGCCTGGGCAAGGACACACTCCACGCCCGACAGATTTCCGAGCGCGGCGGCGAACTGTTCTGCCAAAACCGCGGCGAACGGGTACTGATCAGCGGCCGGGCGGTTGAATACCTCAACGGCACCCTGCAGATTCCGGTTTAGCCCTCCCCTGAATTGCCGCCACCGTAACCGTTCACCGGGGTTTCACGGCCCTGGCATTACATCCAAATTGTAAGCGTTTACCAGTGCTTCCTATTCGTTCAGGTAAGCGAAGCGAAGCAGAGACTCCGAGCAGGCCGACGAGTCTATAGCCCGCTATGCGAGAAGGGCTGATCGGACGAAGATGGGGTGCTGATGAACGCTTACCCGCCACCCGACAGGATCGGATCTCCCTGCTCAAAATATTCGGCTCAGCAAAATAGTTCTCCCCTTCCCTCCTTCTTTATCCTGATTGTTCCAGTCAATATTTGATTTTCCGCCTTGCCTGCCTTATAGTTGTAGATACTACATCGTGTCACCTTTCCTTGCCCATCCGCATTCAAGCAGGAGAACAGTATGACTCAACCCGGAAACAAGGCAGAAACAGGGGAAAAACCTTCGGTTCAGGAAGAAAAATTCCTCCATCCGACCCCGATGCTTGATGAACTGGAAAAGGGCGAATGGCCCAGTTTCGTCACCGGTCTCAAGGAGCTGGCCGAGCGGACAAAAAAGCCGATGCTCAGGGGCGTTCTTGACCAGCTGGAATACTCCTACCAGACCCGGACCGGCTACTGGGAAGGCGGGCTGGTCACGGTCCACGGCTACGGCAGCGGCATTATCAGCAGGCGCTCCCGGATTAAAGACAAGTTTCCCGAGGCCTACGAGTTCCATACCCTCCGGGTGCAGCCCGCACCGGGACTCCATTACACCACTAAAATGCTGCTTGAGCTCTGCGACTCTTGGGAAAAACACGGCTCCGGCCTGATCGCCCTCCATGGCCAGACCGGTGATATCATGCTGCAGGGGGTCAGGGAGGCGGATGTGCAGGAATGCTTTGACGAGCTCAACCAAAACGGCTGGGATCTCGGCGGGGCCGGGGCGGCCATGCGGACCGGGGTCTCCTGCGTCGGGCCTGCCCGCTGTGAACACACCTGCTACGACACCCTGGAGCTCCACCACAGAGTCTTGACCCATTTTACCGGTGACGTCCACCGACCCGGCTACAACTATAAATTCAAGTTTAAATTCTCCGGCTGTCCCAATGACTGCAGCAACGCCATTTTCCGCTCCGATCTCGCCGTTATCGGGATGTGGCGGGACGCAATCCAGGTTGATACCCGGGCCATGGCGGCCTGGATTAAAAAAAACGGAATTGAGTTGCTGGTCAATAACGTGATCAACCGCTGCCCCAGCCGGGCGTTGTCGCTGGTTGACGGGATGCTGGCCATCGACAACGGCAACTGCGTCCACTGCATGCACTGTATCAATGTCATGACCGAGGCCCTGTCGCCCGGTCGGGAACGGGGCCTGGCGATCCTGCTCGGCGGCAAAAACACCTTAAAGGTCGGGGCCATGGGCGGCACCATGCTGGTGCCATTTTTCAGAATGGAAAGCCGGAAAGATATCGATCGTTTTATTGGTTTAAGTGAAACCATTATCGAGTGGTGGACCGAAAACGGTTTTGACCATGAGCGGATCGGCGAAACCATTGAACGGGTCGGTTTGAAACAGTTTCTGGACGGGGTCGGCATCGCGGCCTCGGTGGATATGGTCGAACACCCCCGGAACAATCCCTATTATAAATCTGAATATTGATGGACTCGTCCCAAGGCCAACACGTTGTTTGCAAATAATACTCGCGAAATGCGATGGCCTCTCCGCCGCCGGTGGCGAGGTTCTGAGCAATCCGGCAGACAGGCGACCAAGACGCTGACTGCACGCCCCCGGAGTCGTGCTCAACTGCGACACCGGCAATATTGAAACACCCTGGAGCCGCCCATGGAATACAAGAGAACCTGGAAAACGATCGAGTCCGGCCCGCATGGCTATACAGAGGCCCTCCATCCGGTGGTACGAAAAAACTATGGCCGATGGAAATATCATACCATGCCCAGGCCCGGGGTTCTGAAACATGTTGCCGAAAGCGGCGATGTGCTCTACACGGTCCGGGCCGGTACCCCGCGCCAGGACTCGGTGGACCTGATCCGGCGGATCTGTGCCATTGCCGACCGGTACGGGGACGGCTATCTTCGTTTTACGGTCCGCAACAATGTCGAGTTCATGACCCCTGACCAGGACAAGGTAGAGCTGCTGATCAAGGCCCTTGGCGAAATCGGCCTGCCGGTGGGCGGAACCGGGCCCTGTGTGACCAACGTCGCCCATACCCAGGGCTGGCTGCACTGTGATATACCGGCAACCGATGCCTCGGGAGTGGTCAAGTCAATCATGGACAACCTGATTGAAGACTTCAAACACTGGCGTCTGCCGAGCAAGGTGCGAATTTCCACCTCCTGCTGCGCCATCAACTGCGGTGGTCAGGCCGACATCGCCATTGTGGTCAAGCATACCCGGCCGCCGCGGATCAACCATGACCTGATCGACAATATCTGTGAGCTGCCCAAGGTGGTGGCCCGCTGCCCGGTGGCCGCCATCCGGCCCACGGTCGTAGACGGCAAACAGTCGCTGATGGTGGATCAGGAAAAATGCATGTACTGCGGGGCCTGCTTCGGGGCCTGCCCGGTCATGGAAATCAACCACCCGGAATACTCAAAATTTGGAATCTGGGTCGGGGGCAAAAACTCAAACGCCCGTTCCAAACCGGCCCTGGGCTGCCTGGTGGCCCAGAACCTGCCCAACAACCCGCCCCGGTGGCCCGAGGTCAACCAGGTGGTGGGCAGGATTCTCAGCGCCTTTAAAAAAGAGGGGCAGCCCTGGGAACGGCTCGGCGAATGGATTGACCGGGTGGGCTGGAAACATTTCTTTGCAATCACCGATCTGGTCTTTGAAAAGGACATGATCGACAACTACCGACACGCCAGAACTACTTTTAATCAGTCGGCCCATGTCCGCTTTCCAAACAGTCCGGCATGAAAGAAAGAGCAGCGGATTCCAACAGCATCGTTGAGTCGGCCCTGAACTGGAAGTTTCCTGATTTCAGTGAGGAAAGCGGTATTCAAAAAGTTGTTGCCTTCGGCGATGCAAGTCATAGATGCCCGATCTATATCCGGTCACTGCCACCCTGTACAATCGGCTGTCCGGCCGGCAACGATATCCGGGCCTGGCTGACCATTGTCCAGCTGGCCGAACTCAAAGGAAGAAGCCGCGAGGAATCTTTTGAGCTGGCCTGGCACGAGGCAAGCAAAACCACCCCCTTTGCCGCGACCTGCGGCCGGGTCTGTCCGTACCCCTGCGAAACGACCTGCAACCGCAGCGAAAAGGAAGACGGCCCGGTCAATATTCACGGTTTTGAGCGCTGGCTCGGTGATTACGGTATCGACCACGGCCTCAAGCACCGGAAACTGAGCCGGACGAAGAAAGTAAAAAGGGTCGCGGTCATCGGGGCCGGACCGGCCGGGCTGAGCTGCGCCTTCCAACTGGCCCGGCACTCCTGTCCGGTCACCGTTTTTGAGGCCTTCAGTGAGGCGGGCGGCATGCTCCGTTACGGGATCCCGGCCTATAAACTGCCACGAAAAATCCTTGATGCGGAGATCGAGGCGATCAAAGAGATGGGGGTTGAGATCCGCTGCAATACCGTTATCGGCCGGGACATCCGGCTGGAGGCACTGAAAAGCGAATATGACGCCCTGTTCATCGGTATCGGTGCCCATGGCGAGCGAAAACTCGGCCTTCCAGGTGAAGACAGC
>DRKH01000318.1 GCA_011051825.1 Desulfobulbus sp. | reverse complement strand
GCAGAGTGATTACATCAAAGGCCAGCCGGTCAAGCAGGTCGGCCCGAAACAGTCCCCGGGCGGCCAGCTCCGGTAAATCCTGATTGGCGGCCCCGAGAATCCGCGCCCGGCACTGCAGGGTTCTGCTGCCGCCAAGCCGTTCATACTCCCCATATTCAATCACCCGTAACAGCTTTTCCTGGAGTCGCCCGGACATGGAGGCGATTTCATCAAGAAACAGGGTCCCCCTGCCCGCCCGTTCAAAGCGGCCGGAATGACGGTGGACGGCCCCGGTAAACGCTCCGGCCTCATGGCCGAACAACTCCGAATCGAGCAATGACTCGGAAAGGGTTGCACAGTTGACCTTGAGAAACGGTTCTTCCCAGCGGCCGGACAGGTAGTGAAAGCGGTCGGCAATCAACTCCTTTCCCGTACCCCGCTCCCCTATGATCAGCACTGGCCGGTCCAGATCCGCTGCCCTGGAAACATGCTCAAGGACCGCAAGAAAGGCCGGCGACTGGCCAATTATTGTTTTTCCCGTCGTAGCCATTGGTGTAAAATACCATAAAATAGTAAAAATAACCATAATGTGGTAAAAATTACCTAGCTCCACACCACTTCCCTAAAAAATACACTGTAAATTCCAAGAGATACTCAAACCGGCCAAACCGGCACGAATTATGGATCAGAAGGAGTAAACCAGCATGACTGGTGGCGCAACAGAGAGCATAGACTTCGAACAATGACAACAGAGGAGCTGTCTCATGGGTATTTTTTCAAGATTCAACGACATCGTAAATTCAAATATCAACGCCCTGCTCGAACGGGCTGAAAACCCGGAAAAAATCATTCGACTGGTGATCCAGGAAATGGAAGACACCCTGGTCGAAGTCCGTACCAACGCGGCCCGGACCATTGCCGACCAGAAGACCCTGCAGCGCCGACTTGGCCGCTTGCGTGAAGAACTGGTCGAATGGGAGTCCCGGGCCGAGCTGGCCATCAGCAAGGGACGGGAAGATCTTGCCCGGGCCGCCCTGGCCGAAAAATCTTCCCTGCAGAAGGTGATCAGCAGGCTGGAGCAGGATGCCGTTTTTATCGATGAACAGCGGGAACAGCTCAGTGAAGATATTGCCCGGCTGCAGGCCAAGCTGACCGAAGCCAAGGCCAGAAAAAAGGCCCTGCTCATGCGGGGGGCAACCGCGACAAGCCGGATCCGAACCCGCGACAGCCTCAGTGACCGGCGGGTTGAGGAGGCCATGGCCAACTTTGAACACCTGGAGCGTAAGATGGATACCCTGGAGGGACGGGTTGAGGCCTACGATCTCGGCCGAGACCGCTCCCTGGATGAGGAGTTTGCCGACCTGGCTGCAGACGAGGGTATCGAACAGGAACTGGCCGCCCTGAAAAAACGCATGCAGGAAAAACAGGCCTGAGCCGCCTTTCCACGCCTTGAACGATAGAGAGATATGATGACCACAACCGTCTTTGGAATGTTGAGCGCACTGGCCATAGTCTTCATGGTGGTAGTACTGCCGGTCTGGCTGCTGCTGCACTACCTGACCAAAATGAAAAGCCTGCGCGGCCTGTCGGCGGAAGATGAGGCAACTCTTGAAAAACTCTGGAAGAGTTCCGCTGCCATGGAAGAACGAATCAACACCCTGGAAACAATTCTGGACGAACATCACCCCAACTGGAGGAATGCACAATGAGTACCACCCGCCCCCATAACAGCCTGTACAGAGATAAACAGCATCGGATCCTCGGCGGAGTCTGTGCCGGGATTGCAGATTATTTCGGAATCAGCCGCCTGGCCGTCCGGTTGCTGGTCCTGGTGTCCCTGTTCACGTTCACCCTGCCCACCGTGGTCATCTATGTTGCGGCCATGTTCTTCCTGAGAGATCGGCCCGAAGAAATCGATCGTGATGAAGAGGAAAAAAAACTCTGGCAATCCATGCACCGCTCACCGCGCGACACCATGGGCAGTATCCGCCGTCGTTTCTCATCCATGGAGAACCGTATCCGGGACATGGAGGCCTATCTCACTTCCCGCAAGTATAAATTGGACCGGGCCTTTGACAAACTGCAGGATTAAGGGAGGTTGACGGTTTGCAGTTTACGGTTTACGGTGACGACGAACTCTGCATCCGCCGACGCACACCTGTTGCCGGCCCTGCCACCCAACAAATTTTGCACCACGAAAAATGACAACACCTGCCCTTACCCGATCTCCCCGAGAAAAATGGATTCCCCTCCACGTCTCCCTGGCCTTTCTCCTCAAGAGCCCGCGACTGCTGGGCTGGAGCGTCCTGCTGGTGGTACTGACCGGCGGGCTGACCTGGCTGGGCTATCTTGAGGCCATTCACCTGGTCGACGGCTGGACCGGGAGTTTTTTCAATCAACCACCGGAAACAGATGCCTGGTGGGGCTGGCTGGTCATCAAAGGCTGGCTGGTACTGAAATACCTCTTCCTGGCAGTCTCCAGGGTGACCGCCTTTTACCTGGCCTTCCTGACCGCCTACTGTGTGACCTGTCCGGGCTATGTCTTTCTCTCCACCGCCACCGAAAAAAAATACCTGGGCGGCGTCCTGACTGCCGAGCAGGGACTTTCCCTGCGGGGAGTTATGACCGATCTTGTTGAGGGGTGCAAGATCGGCCTGCTCGGACTGGTGGTCACCGTCATCGCCCTGGTGGTCAACTTCATTCCGGTTGTCGGCCAGGGCCTGGTCTTTCTACTGTACACCTTTTATTCGGCCCTGATGTTTGTTGACTATCCGACATCCAACCGCCGTTGGAGCCTGGGACAAAAGATATCCTGGATCAATGCACACCGGACCCGCGCCTTTCGTCTCGGCCTGCTGCCCGCCCTGATCACCCTGATTCCGATCATCAACATCCTGTTCATGGCCCTGCTCTTCCCCCTGTTCACCGTCCACACCACTTTAAATTTTATAGCGGTTGAATAATAAAGATGGGGACAGCCCTCCCATCCTTTATATTTTTCTTCGTGGTCGGAAACCTTGCCGCTGTGCACCTTCTTTAAGCGGCCCAGGTTTTTCTTGGCTGAAAGTCGTCGTTCCCCGGCCCTCCTTGACACCTTGGCCCTCCGGAATAAAAGGGGGCGATGAAATTAAATCTAACTCAAAATTTGTTTCAAGGAGTTAAGGCTAAAGTAATTTGGCCCTGACCCCAATTACTTTGACCCCAATTACTTAATAACGGCTCACAGTGTAAGCGGCTGGAAAAGTACATCTGGGCTATACCGGCCCCCTGGTTGTTTGCCTGAGAAAAAAAAACTTCCCTACCCTTTTCTTTCTATTCTGAATGTTCCCTTTTCTCAAAGAACAGTTTTCCTTTACCCAAGCGCCTTAGTCTTGTAAACTAAGCACATAGAATACACTCAGACAAAATACCATCCTGGGAGGAGTTGAGATGCTGGTTGTAAATACCCACGAAGCAAAAACAAACCTGTCAGCATTATTAGCAAAAATAGAACAATCCGGTGAAGAAGTTATAATTTGCCGTAACGGAAAGCCCATTGCGGATCTCCGCCCTCATAAACGAAAAAATCGCCTGACGGCCCACCCTGTTATGGGAAAAATCCAAATCAATTACGATCCCACGGAAACTCTTTCCGAAGATGAATGGTCAGGAGAAACAATCTGATGCTGCTCGACACCTGTGCTCTTTTGTGGCTTTCACAGGGCGGTGGACAGCTTTCCGCTGCAACCTGCAAACAAATCAATGAGGTGCCTGTGGTATATGTCTCTGCTATTAGCGGTTTTGAAATTGGCATAAAAGTACGAAAAGGCAAACTTACTTTACCTGTCAGCCCTGTTGAGTGGTTTGAGGAAATAATCACGCACCATGATTTACATCTTCTTCCTCTTGATCTGGCCACCTGTTTACAATCCACAACTTTGCCTGCGATTCATGCAGACCCGTGTGACAGATTCATTATTGCCACCGCACAAATTCACAAACTAGCAGTTATAACAGCGGATAGTATTTTTCCTCAATATGGCGTAACTACTTTGAAATAAATGGAGATAGGGTCAAGTCTCATCTTGACATTTAATCAACTTTCTCCAGTCAAGAACAACTCGTGTTATTTGACTTCGGGAAAATGGTATAAGATTCGGAAAGTCCCTATTCAAGCATAATTTGAATAAGCTTTTCATCCAGGCAGTTTTTTAAAAAAGAATTCACAGGTTGCTGATCCCCTGATTGATAAAAAGCAAGCATCAGGGTGTTACATTCCAGTTGATGTCTGGCCGGAAGATTGATGGCCGGATAACCTGCATGAGCAGCAAACCATTCATCATAAACCGTCCCAGGCGCTTATTAACCTCGTAAAAAAACTGCGTTCTTGCCATGGCCAGAAAAACAAATATGGCACGAGCATAAATATCAACGACCTCCTCGGCTTCTTCTTTCATTGCAGTAAATAATTCAGGCAACTTATGCGCCTCCGGGGGCATAT
>DRKH01000317.1 GCA_011051825.1 Desulfobulbus sp. | reverse complement strand
TGGTACGCCAGGCAGGATTCGAACCTGCGACCTACGGCTTAGAAGGCCGTTGCTCTATCCAGCTGAGCTACTGGCGCACACGGATGCGATATTGTACAGGGGAAGAGGGAAGAAATCAACTCTGATTGCGCAATGCCCGCTCACAATTCCTGCAGGCCTCCTCGTTCAACGCCCATGCCGGGCCGCTGGCGGTATCAAGCACGGTTACCCCCAGCCGCAGCAGCTCTTCCCGGGCCTGATCCGAGGCCGGCCAGTCTTTTTTCAGACGGGCCTTTTCACGCTGCCGGATCAACTGGTCAATTTCCGGAGCCAGCGGGCACTGCTCAAGCTGCAGAATATCGACAACCGAATTGATCCGCTGCAGGAGTTCAAGGATATCATTTTTCTGCTCCAGGTCCAGGTTTCCATCCTGCAGAACCGGGTTGGCGGTCTTGACGAAATCAAACAGGGCGCCGATGGCCCCGGAAATATTCAGGTCGTCGTCCATGGAGGCTATAAAATGTTTTTCAAGCTCTGAAATATACAATGCCATCTCCGGATGGGGCAGACCCGGTTTCAGACAGAGCAGTTTTCTGGTAAACTCATCCAGCCGCTTAAGGGCCACCCGTACTGCATCCAGGCGCTTATAGGTGAACTTGAGCGGCTTGCGGTAATGCACCCCAATCAGCATAAAGCGGATTTCCCGTCCCGTATATCCCCTATTCAGCACCTCGTCCAGGGTGACCACATTACCGGCCTCCGCCGACATTTTTTTACCATCCCTGAGCAACAGACCGGAATGAAGCCAGAAATTTGCCAGCGGCTTGCCGGTCAGGGCCTCGGCAATGGCGATCTCGTTTTCATGATGGGGAAACATCAGATCCTGGCTGGCGGTGTGAATATCCAGGGTTTCGCCGAGAAATTTGGTCGACATGGCCGAGCACTCGATATGCCAGCCCGGGCGGACATTACCCCAGTCGGTCTGATAAAAGATACCCTTTTTCAATTCAGTCAGGATTGAACGCTTCAGCAGGGTAAAATCCCGGGGGTTATCCTTTTCATAGTTATCCAGATCAACGGTCCTGCCAATCCTGATTTTGGTTAAATCCACCCCGGAAAGACGGCCATAGCGTTTAAATTTCGAGATATCGAAGTAGATCGAACCATGTTTTTCATAGGCATAGCCCTTGTGGATCAGCTCATGGGCAATCTCGATCATATCCCAGACATGTTCCGAGGCCCGTGGATATCCCGAGGCCTCTTTGACGCCAAGGGTATCCATCGCCTGCATGAACTCATCAATATACCTGTCCGTAAACTCCTGCAGCGAGACACCGGCCTCTTCGGAGCCGGCAATGGTATTGTCATCCAGGTCGGTAAAATTCATATAGGACTCAACATGAAATCCCTTGAACCGCAGATAGCGAATCATCAGGTCGGCAACCACAAGCCGTCGGCAATGAGCCAGATTCGGCGACTGGTAGGCTGTGGGCCCACAGGCATAGAAGGTCAAACGCTCTTCATTGATGGGCTTAAATACCTGTTTCCTCCGGGTCATGGTGTTGTAAAATTTAAGCTGCGCCGTTTTTTCACCATGCGGTTCCCGGCGGACAAAGAGCGGGGTACTGAGATAGCGCTCACCGCCGTCGGGCAAAATGGCCACCACCAGCCCTTCATCCAGTTTCTCGGCACACTCCATGGCCGCAAAAATGGCGGCCCCGCTGCTCATGCCGGCAAAGACCCCCTCTTTGCGGGCCAGCAGCCGGACCGTGCGAAAGGCATCTTCATCGGCCACATTGACAACCGCATGGGGCAGGTTCTTATCAAATATAGTGGGCTTATAGGACTCCTTCATATTCTTCAGGCCCTGGATTTTATGGCCGAAATAGGGTTCTATCGCAACAACCCGCACTTCGGGATGGTGCTCTCTGAACCAGCGCGACAAGCCCATTGCCGTACCTGAAGTCCCAAGAGTGGTGATAATATGCGTCACCTTGCCGTCGGTCTGCTGCCAGATCTCAGGACCGGTTGATTTGTAATGGGCCTGCCAGTTGGCGGGATTGTTGAACTGATCGGTCAGGAAGTAGAGATCAGGATGTTCACGGGCCATGGCATAGGCCTTTTCAATGGCGCCGTCGGTTGACCGCTTGGCCGAGGTAAGGATGATTTCAGCACCGTAGGCCTGCATGATCTTGCGGCGCTCAATACTGGCGGATTCGGGCATCACCAGCTGGCAGCGATAGCCCTTGACCGCACAGACCATGGCGAGTCCGATCCCGGTATTGCCGCTGGTTGCCTCAAGCAGGATCTTATCACGGGTCAACTCTCCACTTTGTTCCCCGGCCTCCACCATGGACAGGGCAATACGATCCTTTATCGACCCGCCGGGATTACGGGATTCCAGTTTAGCCAGAATCCGCACGCCCGGCTTTGGACTCAGGCGAGGCAGGTGCACCAATGGAGTGTTACCGATCAACTGTATTATGTTCATGCGCTAATCCAATATATTCGTATCTCGTCACGGAGTTTGTAACTATGCGGTTTCACCTGCCCTGAACTTGTACGTAAGCAGAGGTGCTGTAGATTCGTAAGGCGCGACTGGACGCAGATAAGCGAGCCTGAAGTCTATGGGACTGTCACGAAATAACGATAACACTTATTTCGTGCCGGTCCCTATGCTTATCTGCAAGATTCCGGGCGGCAACTTTAAACGTGCAACCCGGAACTCAAAACGCTCTATTTACAGATAAGCGTATACGATTTACCCCTTCAGAGCAAGACGATATCCTTACGCCGCAGACCTTTAACGCATCTTCTTCTGAAACGTCCGCCAGAGATCAAACAGTGCCTGCTGACAGCCGGGATCAGCAATGATCCGGGTCATGCTCTGGAATTCCTCCTCGCGCCCGGGATCAATATCTCTATTGGGTTGAAAATATTGCGGCGAAGGAGCTGAAGCTTCCTCCAGAGGTTGGCGCAACCATCTGATATCCGATATGGGAACGGAACGAAGGTGCCGTTTGACCTGTTCCAGGATCTGCGGCTGCATGAATGCCAGCTCCTGCATCCAGGACGAGCTGTCCACGTAGCCCCATAGAACATCTTTCTTGATCCAGGCCGGCATGGTATGGGCGGCGGCGGGTTCACCGACAACCTCCTTCCACGCCTGGGCCAGACGGATAAATTCCCACTGTCGGCTGCCAAGTCGGCTGCCGATGACCTGCTCCAGCTGCTCGGCAAGTAGAACGCCCTGCTTGACGCTTCTTTTCACAATACATCCCCTCACAATGACAAGAGATCGATCACATCCATTTCCCTGTCCGTCTTATACAACATATCCCCCTTTACCCTTACAAAAAAAGGGCTCCTTCCGCATTGTACGGAAGGAACCCTTTCTGTTCCAGCACGACCCGGCAACCTGTCGCCAGGTTGTCGGAATACCGATAACTTACGGAGAAACTTAGTAATTACTCAGGTAGTTATCCAGCTCCCAATCAGTGACTGCGGTACGATAATCGTCCCACTCCTTTTCCTTCCCTTCCACGTATTTTGAAAAAATATGCTCACCAAGGGCCTCCTTGGCGATGGGATTTACCTTGAATGCTTCAACCGCCTCCTGCAGGCTTGCGGGCAGGCTGTCAATACCGGCGGCCTCTTTTTCTGCCGGAGTCATGGCAAAAATATCCTGATCAACGGAATCCGGGGCCTGCAGGTTGTTTTTAATACCGTCCAGGCCGGAGGAGAGCATCATGGCAAAGGCAAGGTACGGATTACAGGTCGGATCCGGGCACCGGACTTCTGTTCTGGTTCCCATCCCGCGGGATGCCGGAATACGAATCAGAGCGGAGCGGTTGGAAGCCGACCAGGCCACGTAGACAGGGGCCTCATAGCCGGGAACCAGACGCTTATAGGAGTTGACCAGCGGATTGGTCACGGCGACAAAGCCCTTGGCGTTCTTGGCAATACCGGCAATATACTGATATGCCGTTTCGGAGAGCTGCAGCGGACCATTTTCATCAAAGAAGGCGTTGGTGCCGTCAAGCTTGAACAGGG
>DRKH01000316.1 GCA_011051825.1 Desulfobulbus sp. | reverse complement strand
TGTCAATTAAACCTCTTGATCGGCACGGATAATTGATGTCACGAAGAGTGCATAACCTTCATGAAGGGAATAAAAGCTTACCCGTTTGGTGGTAATTAGAGCAACATCGCAGAAATGACGGCTCCAACGAGAACGACCCAGAGAATGTTTATTTTCTTCCATAGGGCTGCAAAAGCGCAAGCCGAAATGAGCATGGAAATCGGTGTCCAATGGACGGCCAGTCCAAAACGGATGGTCACCGCCAGCAGTAGGCCGACAAAGGAAATCAGCACCCCGCGTAGAGCACGTTGCAGAAAAATACTGTGCTGCAAACGATCAAAAAAGGGGACAATAAGAAGCAGCAGAAACAGGGATGGAGTAAAAATGGAAACCGTGCCGACGACAGCGCCTGGAAAGCCGGCAAGCAGATAGCCGACAAATGTGGCGGTAATGACTATGGGGCCAGGGGTGACTTGCCCCAGGGCAATGCCATCTATCAGGGCTTGATTGCTCAGCCAGTGATGCACCTTGACAACTTCATGGAAAAGCAGTGGAACCGATGCATAGCCACCGCCAAAGGCAAAAAAATCAATCTTCATCATCAGGACGGCAAGGGAGAAGAGGTCCGGCCGGAGGATAAAGAGCACGCTTAAAAAAATACCGGCCAGAAGCAGAAGAAACAGGGCCGGTCGCATCATTTCCCATGATTTTGTACTCGCTGTAGCTGCCTTCTTCTCTTCACATTCAAGAGAATGCCTTCTATACAGCAGGAGACCAAGGGCGCCGGAAGAGAGAATGGCAATGATCGGGTTACCACCCAGGCCGAGAAAAATCGCGCTGCCTGTAACCAGAAAAATATCCTGTTTCATCTTGAGATAACGCCTGCCAAAGCTGATAGTTGCATTGGCAATCAGCGCAATCACAATGACCTGCAGTCCGGAGAAGAGCGAGATGACTGTCGGCAGGTCATGAACTTGTACATAGATGCTGGAAAGTGTAACCATCAGGACGAAAGCCGGCAGACCAAAGGCAACATAGGCGGCAACCGCCCCCCATGGACCGCCTGCACGCAGGCCGGCATAGGCTGCCGCCTGCATGGCGGTTGCTCCCGGAATGGTCTGGCAGAGAGCGATGCCTTTTTTGAAGGAATCCTCTGTGACCCACTCCTTGTCCAGGACAACCAGCCTGCGAATGTAGGCGACCATGGCCGGGCCGCCGAAAGCTGTCAAGCCCAGGCGGAAAAAAGCAGAAAAAATCTTTAAGGGTGGTGCCGTTTTTCTGGTATCCATCTTACTGTCGAAGGAAAAATATTTTTAAGAGAAATATCTGTTGGCTCTATGTACGCTGCCGTCCCCGGGGTAGAGGATGAACCGGATGAAAACATAAATTCCCTTTTCCGTCCAGCGACATGCAGCAACCATAAAAAGATCCGGATCATCCCACAGACAGCCGGGCTTTGTTTATGCTGTGGTACAAACTGTTTTCAACGGGCATATTTTTTCTTTTGAACCCCTATGTGCTTTTTCCCAGAAGGCGTCTATTGCCATGATCAGGGTTGGGAAGATATGGTCTTGACCGATTTTCATAAGCAGGCCCGTACGTCGCATGATGTCGGTGATCTGTTCTTTTAAGCCGCTGAAACAGACCTCATAACCGGCAGCCTGCAGCCGTTCTGTCAATAAGGTCAGGGCGTGTTCCCCTGAGGTATCCATGGCATTGATACCATTACAGTCAAAGTGAATGATCTTCAGGTCGGGCATGCTGGTAACAATCTGCAGGACCTCGTCTTCCAGGTAGCTGATATTCCCAAAAAACAGCGGGCCGTCAAAACGAATGACGGCAATATGTGGACACCGTTTGAGGTTGAACCGTTCAGCGCTTCTGTAATGACCATCGCGCCAGAGCGAAAGCTGGGCGATAACCGGCCGCATTTTGCGATAAAAAAACACCCCGGTGGTCAGGATCACCCCGAACAGAATGCCTTTGTCCAGGTGGGGCGCAAAAAACAGGGTGGCCGCAAAGGTGACAACACTGATCACCCCATCGGATCGGCTGACGATAAAGGCATGTCGAATATCGCGAATATTCAGCAGGCCGACAACCGCCATCAGGATGATTGCCGCAAGAACCGCCTGGGGAAGATAATAGAGCAGTGGGGTACAGAAGAGCAGCGTGATAACTACGGCACAGCTGGTAAAGACAGAGGACATCCCTGTACGGGCACCGGCTTGAAAGTTGACCGCCGATCTGGAAAATGAGCCTGATACGGGATAGCTGCCATACAATGAACCGGCCATGTTGGCAAGTCCCTGGCCGATGAGTTCCTGGTTGGGATCGAGCCGGTATCCGCTGCGGGCGGCAAGTTCTTTGGCTATGGAAATGGCCTCCATAAAGCCGAGAATAGAAATAATAATTGCTGGAATGATCAGCTTGGGCAGGATAGCAAGGTCAAGCTTCGGCATGGACAACTCCGGCAAGCCCCGGGGAACGGTTCCCACCACCTCTCCGCCGCCAATGAGCAGGATATGGTCGAGATCAATGGGCCGGTTGCCGACCTGTATGCGCCAGATGTTTCTTTCAGCATGGCTTTCAACGGGTACGGTGGACTGCTCAGCATAGTACAGGTTGCCCTTTTTGTCGTACACAGAGACCAGTTTCATGGACCGTAACCGTTTCCTGAGAGCCATTGCCCGCGTTTTTTCCTCAGCCAGATATTGATCAAGCACTCCGGCCATGAGATGCAGTTCCAGGGTTTTTTCCAGGGGGATATCTTCTTGAGCTTCTTCCCGGTTCTCCTTTTTTAAATGTTCAAGTTCCACCTCCCGACTTGCATGGCAGGTGCTGCAGATATTTTTCTGTTCACCCGGTTGCGGCATCACCACAGGCTCACTTGAAATGGTGGTTCGTACTGCAACGGTCTGGAAAATATGCTCCAGGTTAAAATTCAATTCATAAATAATTTTTGAAAGATCCGGTACTCGGATTGAATCGGCCGTTACATATCTGTTGTTTTCAAAGCCGGTCAGCCAGGAAATAAGGGTGGTGAGCACAACGGCAACAAGCACATAGGGAAGACGTGGATTCCATTTTTTTACCCCGATCATAACCGCCAGTGCAAACAGACCGAAACACAGAGTGGGCCAGTGTGTATAATTAGCGGCTGCAACAAATACCCTGCGCATGGTTTCGTAATAATGTTCGGCCTTGTCCACATGGACGCCGAAAAATTTGGCCAGTTGGCTGGAGGCTATAATCAGAGCGGCAGCGTTTATAAAACCTGTAATAACAGGATGGGAGAGCAGGTTAACAACAATGCCGAGCCGCAGTACGCCAAGCAGAAATTGAAACAGTCCTACAGCAAAGGCAAGAAGGACGGCATAGGCGATATAGGCTTCACTTCCTGTTACAGCCAGTGGCTCCAGGCTGGCGGCAGTCATCATGGAGACCACGGCTACCGGACCGGTTGCAAGTCGGCGACTGGAGCCGAACAGTGCGGCAACCAGGGGCGGAAGGAAAGAGGCATACAGGCCGTAGTAGGCCGGCAATCCGGCAAGCTGGGCATAGGCCATGGATTGTGGAATCAGGACCAGTGCTACCGTAATTCCGGCGATACAATCCTTTTTCAGAGTGCCGGTGTTGTAGTCGGCAAACCAGAAGAGAAAGGGGAAAAAACTCTGCAGTGTTGGTTTTTTCATGTTTTTGGCCGAATATGCTGACAGTGGAATAGAGGTCCTATTACCGTTCCCGGTCAAAGAGGGCCTCCACCCATCCATGGGGGCTGGTTTCAAGTCCTCCCTACACTTTTAGAATCCTGATTACCACTAAAGCTCAGCTTGAATGAAATCAGGGATACCATCGCTTTTTTTGAAAAATGAATTGACCTGAAATCAGGCATAAGCGCTGCTAAATGCGATTTGAGATTATAGCTGTAGCGATGGTATCC
>DRKH01000315.1 GCA_011051825.1 Desulfobulbus sp. | reverse complement strand
GAGGTCACCCAGATCGGCAAAAAATGCCATAAGGGCTGTGAGATTTTTAAACAGGTCGGTGATTGCATTATGCCAAGAGAAGGCATCTTTACCAAGGTGATCAAGCCGGGCAGCCTGCGCTGCGGAGACCGGTTTGAGATTGTTGAGGCGGACACCTGAGTCAGCCGTGACGGACATGAGCAAGAAACAGGCCTGTGACCGGTGCGGATCCTGCTGTATGCAGGGTGGCCCCGCCCTGCACCGTCAGGATGTAGAGCTGGTCCGCTCCGGTATGCTGCGCCGTGAACATCTGGCCACGGTCAGAAAAGGGGAACTGGCCTTCCAGCCCCTGGCCCAATCGGCAACCCCGGTGGCCCGTGAATTCCTTAAACTCCAGGGGCGGAGCGGTTCCTGGACCTGTCTGTTTTATGATGAAGCGGGCAGGGCCTGCTCAATATACCAGCAGCGTCCAATGGCCTGCTGCCTGCTCGACTGTACTGCCCCTGAAGCGCTGCTGGCCATCACCGGCAGGGAGCTCCTGACCCGATTTGACTGTATTAAAGACGATGATCCGCTGCTGTCTCTTGTTCGCAGGCATGAACAGGAGTGTCCCTGTCCGGACATGGCCGCAGTCGAAACCGGGTTGCAGCCTGCTGCCGAAAGGTCGTCATTGCTTGAGGAGTTGACCCGGCAGGTCAATGTTGATCTGGCATTTCGTACTCGGGCCGCCGCAGTGCGCAACCTGAGTGTGGCCGAGGAGTTGTTTTATTTCGGCCGTCCTCTGTTTCAACTGCTCATGCCGCTGGGGGTTCGGGTCCGGGAGTCCTCGGTCGGTCTGGAGCTTTTCATGCATCAGGGATAACATCGCTTGTTTCAGCCAATGCTGACGTCGGATGAATTCATGAATCCGGCAGGAGCGTTACGCTCTCTAATCTTCAGCGATGGTATCCCTTGCTCACGGATGAACTTTGTACTCAGTCAGAGTTTTATTGCGACAGGGTCGCCTGCTCAAGGACTTTTTAAGAGAACGACGCGCAGGCCCATTAACAATATTGGAGGTAGGGTATGAACACAAAAGATGCAATCCGTTCCCGCCGCGCAGTCAAGCATTATGACCCAAATCATGGAATGACCGAGGATGAGGTGAACGAACTTCTGTCGCTTGCCGTTCTTTCGCC
Organism: Desulfobulbus sp.; assembly: GCA_011051825.1. Lineage (GTDB taxonomy): Bacteria > Desulfobacterota > Desulfobulbia > Desulfobulbales > Desulfobulbaceae > DRLX01. The sequence continues at coordinate 1,639 of DRKH01000315.1, read as the reverse complement.
AACCGCGTTCAATATCCAGAACTGGCGGTTTGTGGTGGTCACGGACCCCGCGCTCAGGCAACAGATCAGGGAAGTGGCCTGGGATCAGGCCCAGGTGACCGACAGCTCCCTGTTTGTTATTCTCTGTGCCGATCTCAAGTCATGGGAGAAAGAGCCGGAGCGGTATTGGGCCGATGCCCCGCAAGAGGTGCGTGAGTTCATGATCCCGGCCATTGATGCATATTATCGCGGCAAGGATCAGGTGCAGAGAGATGAGGCCATGCGTTCCTGCGGTATTGCCGCCCAGACCTTAATGCTTGCCGCCCAGTCGATGGGATATGAATCCTGCCCGATGGACGGTTTTGATTTTGACGAGGTGGCCAAACTTATCCATCTTCCCGAAGATCATGTCGTCACAATGTTTGTTGCTATCGGCAAGGGTACAAAAGAGGCGTGGCCGCGTCCGGGGCAGCTGGACCTGTCCGAGGTTGTTCTCTCCAACAGGTTTGACTGACACTCCGGTCCCGTTTTTTTTAAGGTGTATAGACGATTCTCCACCAGGCGATGAACCGGCAAGGCTGGGCCAAGATTTTCAGGTCACAGCCACAACCAACGATGAAGATAGCCTGGATCGGCGTCACTTCGTGGGCGATTTTCAGGCAAACGACACTGGATCCCCGATAACAGCCCTCGGGGATGACGGGAAAAAGGGACGGGTCTTTTTATTTCATTGCCGGACTCAAAAATGCGCATCTTATCCGTCATCCCCGCGGAGGCGGGGATCCATGCCCACAGGCAGTACGTTCCAGGCAGAACACCGGTTCATGAGGGCAGCGGATCGGCGTCACTTCGTGGGCGATTTTCAGATAAACGCCCATGCCTTCACGGCACAACAGATAAGCGTAGACTTCGAACAATGAAAACAGAACACAACGTATAGTCTGTCAGTAGTTACAGTCGCCGGAGGTAAGCGAGCGCAGCGAGACTCCAGGCGGTAACTGTTCTGGCTTCTGTCCTCTTGTCTTCTGACTTCTGTTTTCTGATAAACAGCTTGTCGGATCATTGACTTTCACGTTATACTTACTTGTGTCTAATTGTTGGTGTTTGGATTGTTTTTTTTTAACATCATGAAATGTAAAGTAAAATTTATTTTGTGTTCTTCTGGTATGGAAATGGCAAGTTCATTTAAATGAAGCTTTTTTCCAAAATACATAACCAACAGGGTTGGAGGTTACTATGCATTCCAGAGAACGACGTGCCTGCCGGAGGTTTACATTGAACCATCCCGTGCTGATGGGAACAAGCGGGGATGGAGCCCATCTGGCGGAAATTCTTGATGCCGGGGTGGAGGGTATGCGTGTACGGATGACCAATCAGGCCGGTTTTCAGGTCGGCCATGAAGTCGATATTGCCTGCCTCTCCAGGAAAAATCATGCCGACACGGTCAATCTCCGCTGTCGGGTAGCCTGGGAAGATGCTGAAAATTTAGAGGTCGGCCTGACGTATCTGCAGTAGTCATTGGTTGCTGAGTTTTCGTTGTATATCTTGGCTTGTCTGTGTTTGAGGGTAGACTTGCGCCTTGATTGTCATAAGGTCGTTATAGCTGGAGTGTAGTTTTTTTTGTTCTCTGTTGAAAAGGGGAATGTCGGGTAACTAACCT
>DRKH01000314.1 GCA_011051825.1 Desulfobulbus sp. | reverse complement strand
TAACTGTTCAGGAGTGCTCCATATCTGTGCAGTCAGGCCTGTGAACTATAGTGATTCCTATGTGAATCAGGCCTGACCGTGCAGAGAGGTAGATAAGCGCAGACTTCGAGCGTAGACTCCGTGGGGTGCTCCTGAACAGTTACAATCGTTGTAGTTATCAAGCCTTGTATTCCAACTCGCAAACAAAGACTCCAGACTTGACCAAGATGTTTATACTGTACAAAAAACAACCTGCGCCTGTGTTTTCCATCACTCACAACTCAGAGCTTCACAACATTGCTCACTTGAACCGGAGGCTGACCGGACAATGATCGGAACCGGTCACCTCATCATGGATGGCGGCATCCAGAACCCGGTCCCGGCTGCCGGGATCAACAACAAAATAATCAATTCTCCAGCCAATATTATTTGCCCGGGCATTAAACCTGTAGCTCCACCAGGTATACTGTTCCGGTTCCCGGTTGAAAAGGCGGAAGGTATCTACATATCCGGCATGGACAACTTCATCCATCCAGGCCCGCTCCGGCGGAGAAAAGCCCGGATTTTTGACATTGGCTTTGGGGTTGGCCAGATCGATTTCCCTGTGGGCCACATTGAGATCTCCACAGAGCACCACGGATTTCTTTTGACTGAGCCGATCCATAAAAGAAAGGACAGCGGCGTTAAACATCTGCTTATACTCAAGACGCTTAAGCTTTGCCTGTGCGTTGGGAAAGTAGCCGTTGATCAGAAAAAAGTCATCAAACTCCAGGGTCAATACCCGGCCCTCGGCATCAAAGGCCTCTTCACCAAGCCCGTATATAACGTTTACCGGCTCTGTTCGGGTCAAAACCGCAGTCCCGGAGTACCCCTTTTTGCGGGCCGGATACCAGAAGGCATGATATCCGGGAATATGCTTTACCTCATCGGGCAGCTGGTCCGGAAGCGCTTTAATCTCCTGCAGGGCAAAGACATCGGCATCGAGCTCGTGGAAGGTATCAAGAAATCCCTTTTTCAGGGCCGCCCGCAATCCGTTCACGTTCCAGGAGATAAAAGTACGGCCCTGGCCGGCAGGTGTTGCCCCTGCTTTGAGCCCTGGGACCTTGCGCGGGCGTACACCTGTTTTCGGACAGAGGTCCGCCAGCACACAGCGATCACAATGGGGAAGGCGGGGCTTACAGGTCCCCTGGCCAAAGGCGACCAGAATGGAGTTGATCCGGATCCAGTAACGTTGGGGAAGTTTTTGCCGAAGAGCCATCTCTGTCTGCAAAGGGTTTTTTGTCTTCACGTAACCCCAGATATTCATAATCCGGTGGACATGGGTGTCTACACAGATGGCGGGTTTTGCAAAGGCAATGGCAAGCACCAGATTCGCCGTTTTTCGGCCCACACCGGGAAGCTGGATCAGTTCATCAATGGTGTCCGGCACCTTACCGGCAAATTTTTCCTGGAGAACATTGGGAAGTGCGGCAAGGTAACCGGCCTTATTACGAAAAAAACCAACCGGATAGATAATTTTTTCCAGTTCGGCAACGGATAGAGCGGCGAGCTCTTCCACTGTTTCGGCCCGGGCAAACAACCTGCGGGACGCAACTGCCGTAACCTCGTCCTTGGTCCGGGCCGAGAGAATAGTCGCCACCAGAACCTTGAACGGATCTTTTGTCTGGGCCGCGATGAGGTCAACCACCGGCACCTGATAGTCGGCAACTTCTTTTTCAAGCCGGTCAACGGCCTGTTCAATAGCAAAGGCCATGCAACGATCTATAAGAGTTGAAGGAAATGAAAAACATGAGGCAGGATACCAGATGTAGACCGGAGACGCAACCGGGGCAGGCTCTTCCTGCATTCTTCCCCCCTGAAAGGTCAAAACCACCAAACGGTGAGCGGTTACACGGAACCTGCATAAATACAGGCCCCGCGGGATCACAAAATAACCATTCAGGGGCTGGAAACACCCCGTAGTATGACCGGAAGCTACATGGCAAACAGCCTGGCATTGATAAACAGGTGAGCATAAATCGAAGCTGCATAGCCCAGCGCCACAACCGGGGCCCACTTCAAATGAGCGCCGAAGGTATATCTTCCACGGGCTGTACCCATCAAGGCAACACCGGCTGCAGAGCCGATGGACAGCAGGCTGCCGCCTACGCCTGCTGTCAGGGTAACCAGCAGCCACTGGCCAAGCGGCATGGCGGGATCCATGGTCAGTACGGCAAACATCACCGGGATGTTGTCGACAATCGCCGAGAGGATACCAACCAGAACATTGGCAGATGTGGCGCCGAGTCCGTCGTACATCTGATGTGAAACCAGGGCGAGATACCCGAACTCGGAAAGCCCCCCCACACAGAGAATGACGCCGTAAAAAAAGAGCAGGGTATCCCACTCGGCCCGGGCTACTCGTTTAAACATATCAAAGGGGTCGTCTCCGACATTCAGGGAAATGCCCAGAGGTTTATCATATTCATAGGCCCGTTTTTCCCGTATCTTGATGTAATAGGAAAAAAAGCCGAGATAGGCCAGACCGAGCATCATGCCTGCCGCCGGGGGGAGATCAAGAAAATTATGAAATGAGACTGCGGTAACAATGGTCAGGAGAAAAAGGAACATGATACGTCTGGCACCGAACTTCATATGAATTTTTTCCTCCATGGCCTCGGGGACCTCCCTGGAGACAAAAAAGCTCATGATTGTCGCCGGCACCAGCCAGTTGAGCAACGAAGGAAAAAAGAGATAAAAAAAATCACCAAAAGCGGCCTGTCCCTTTTGCCAGACCATCAGGGTGGTGATATCGCCAAAGGGTGAAAAAGCACCACCGGCATTTGCACCGACCACAACATTAATACAGGCAATGGCAACAAATTTTTTATTCTTCTCAGCCACTGCCATGACAACAGCCCCCATGAGCAGGGCGGTCGTCAGGTTATCGGCCACCGGGGAAATAATAAAGGCCAGGAACCCGGTAATCCAAAAGACGAGACGCAGCGAAAACCCTCTGGATACCAGCCAGGAACGCAGGGCCTGGAAGACATTGCGTTCATCCATTGAGTTGATATAGGTCATAGCCGCAAGCAGAAAAAGCATCAGCTCTGCATATTCTGAGATGTTGTGAATTATCGCATTATGTGCCTCTTCTGCTGGAATCCCGACCTGACGATAGGTCAGGGCAAGGAGTGCCCAGATAATCCCTGCAGCCAGCATAACCGGTTTACTTTTCCGCAGGTGTGTTTTTTCCTCCAGAATAACAAAAACATACGCAAGCACAAAAAAGGCCAGGGCCGCATATCCCCCGGTGGTGTTGGTTAAATCTCTCATGACACCGGCTGCCGTCTCTCCGCCACCTTCCCCGGCCAGGACCGGCAGGGCGCTACAAAGCATCAACAACAGCGTGTTGAACAGTATCTTCATGTTTTCTTCCTTTTTTAGTAACTATTCAGGTGCATGCAGGAAACTTGCAGTCACCCGGGATGTAACTGTTGTGCAGTGCACCAGATGTGCGCAAGCATGCTGGAGAGCTATAGTGCGTTCTATGTGAGCCGGCATGATCGCGTGCAGATGGGGTGCTGCACAACAGTTACCTTTTTTAAACAAAGTGAGCAGCCTCGCACAATGGCAAATACACATTGTGGAACCACCTAGTTACAACTCTTGTGACAAGATGCGTCTGCATTTACGGCAGAGGAAATGCCCCCTCCCACTCCATTGGAACAAACGGGTCCCGTGGCCGGGAGACCGGGCCACGGAAAAAAGAGTTCACCATTAGTAAAACAGGTACAGCATACCGATGAGCACAATAAGGAACAGGATAGTCATGCCTATTCCGGCCTTGGCATAATCCGTTGTCCGGTATCCACCCGGCCGCATGATCAGGGCATTGACCTGATGGGTCGGCAGAACAAAGGTGTTCGAGGCAGCCAGAGCCACGACCATTGCCGTTATCCTGGGATCGGAACCGGCCTGTACCGCCATGGACATGCAAAGCGGGACCAGCAGAACCGTTGCCCCGACATTGGAAACCACCAGGGTAAAAAATGAGGTTAACAGCCCGACAACCAGGAGGAAAACAATATTCGGCACCGTGCCGATGGCATTCATGATAGTGGTGGCAATCCATTCCGCCGCCCCGGTTTTCTGAAAAGCCAGGCCAAGCGGAATCAAACCACCCAGGAGAAAAACCGTCATCCAGTCGACAGACTGATATGCCTCTTCAATGGAAAGGACCTTTGTCAGGATCATGCCCAGTGCTCCGGTCAGGAGGCAGACGGACAGGGAAAGTTTCATGGGGAAGCCGAGCAGGGTAGTGATTGGTTCAAACCCCATGACAAGGCCGATGGCGACGGCAAGCCAGAAGACAGCTATGCCGGCCTTGTGTTCCCGCATAATTTCACCTTTGATATCGGTGGTAAAAGTGAAGGTTCCCTTGTTCTTTAATCCATGAAAATATTGCCAGCGGCCGAACATCAACAGGGCATCACCGGGTTTCAGGGTTTCCTCGGTAATTTCCTGGAACTGGCAGGAGCCGTCGCGACAGAGCACCACCGGTATAACGTGATTCGTTTTGCGAAATCGGACATCATGGAGCGTTACCCCGACCAGTTCTGAACGGGGGGTAATAATACCCTCGAGAATACCGGCGTTATTGGGCGAGAAGTCTTCTGCAAAGACATCCATATCATCCTTCAGGATCAACCCCAGCTCATCGGCACATTGCTGGACATGGTACTCGTTGCCGACCACGGCAAGGGTTTCCCCGGCCTGGATAATATCATCCCGGGCAGGGGCATAATTTTTATTTTTTGAACCGGGCAGAAATATTCCGGCAATAGAAACATGATATTTACTGCGGACATGGAGCTCTTCCAGGGTTGACGAAGGGAAGCCCTCGGGAACCTCAAGTTCGAAAATTCCGGCAATTTCCTGATAGGTATCGGCAATGGTTGAGGGGAGCAGAGTGATCTCTTCCTGACCGCCTCCCTTGGGCAGAATGAATCGACCAAGAAGAATAAAGTAGAGAATAGCGGCAGCAACCAGGGCAATACCGATCGGCGTCTGGGTGAACAGTCCAAGGGACTTCACCTGCACCCCCAGCAGCCCGAGGCTGTTGGACTGGTCGATCAGATCATTGAGCAGGATGGTCGGACTGGCGCCAACCAGGGTAATAGTACCACCGATAATTGCACAGAAGCCCATGGGCATAAGAATCCGTGATACCGGAATCCCGGTCTGCCTGCCGATACGAATAGCTGCCGGCATAAAAAGGGCTGCAGCACCTATATTCTGCATGAAACTTGAGATAACGGCAACAGTTGCCGAGATCAGGGTCATGATCCGGCTTTCGGATTTACCCGCAATTTTCAAGATATTACGGGCCAGCACATTCATGCATCCGGTTTTATCCAGCCCTGCACCAATGATAATAACCGCAATAATGGAAACAACAGCGTTACTGGAAAGACCGCTGATGGCTTCCTTTGGGGTAACCACACCTAGGATAGGAAGAATAACCATCATAATCCAGCCGACGACATCCACCCGAACCCACTCAAAAATAAACATCAGGATGGCTAGAACAAGCACACCCATAACAATACCCATCTGAAGGGTAAAGGCTATTTTGCCGCCTTCCACTGCTGTTTCCACGGCATAGGAGGCTCCACAGGTGAACATAATCACCAGAATGGTTACCCCCCAGATCCAAAGAAACTTTCCTCTCCTCATGTTCATTCTCTCCTCCTCCGGATAAACCAGCATGGCTGGACCAGATTTTTCGGCCCCAGCCACAACGAACCATGAAAACAGCCTGAAACGGTAGTGCTCCGTGGGCTATTCTCAGGTAAAGAAATGGTAACTGTTCAGGAGCACCCCACGGAGTCTACGCTCGAAGTCTGCGCTTATCTACCTCTCTGCACGGTCAGGCCTGATTCACATAGGAATCACTATAGTTCACAGGCCTGACTGCACAGATATGGAGCACTCCTGAACAG
>DRKH01000313.1 GCA_011051825.1 Desulfobulbus sp. | reverse complement strand
TTGTTGTCCACATCTGATTTCATCCAATGTTTTCTGAATTTAATTACTGCCCGCTCACCGTTTAGATTTATCCCTGCCGAAACAGTAGGCACAAAAATCGTATCCGGCATCCTGAGCCGACTCGATAGTTTTAAAATAAATCCGATGGTCAAAACGCATCATCCCGATCCGGCAACCTTGTTTTTCATTCTCCAGATCGTGAAGCTCCCGGGTCGCGGAATTGCCCAGAAAACGGGTTGTATGGATCGGATTATCATCCGTCGGTTTCAGCCCCTCATATTGATCAAAGTTGAGGATCAGATCACGATAATGGCTCACCCCCGGACGGGCCACCATTGGAATCGAATCAGCGCTAATCGGTTTGCGCTTGCCGAAAGAAGCTCGAACAAAGACCCCGGCCTTTCTTCGAATATTGATATTTGTCCTGATCCGCTCCCCCATACCGTCTTTTTCCGACCCCTTGATCCACATCCCTCCCAGAAGCCGATACAGTTCCTGATCGCTTGCCACCTCCACAACATCTTTTTTCCTGCCCTTAAACAGCAGACGATAGTTGCCGTTACTGTCGGTCGTGGTTGCAGAAACTTTCGGCACCTTAGTCCCGTCCATGCCATACAGGACGACCTTGGCATTGGCCAGGGGTTCTCCCAGCCGGTCGTAAACCCGTCCCTTGACGACCCAGTCTTCAGCCGCCACCTTTTCAGGCCTGGTCCCGGCCCTGTTCAGTTCCATTTTCAGCCCACTGATAAAGCCGATATTGCCGTTTTGTTTGCTCTCGACCCTTTTCAGCTGTTCGCTGTTTTTACCGTATCGCTGTTCAACTCTCTGCCGGTCACGTTCCTGCAACCTGGCTTTCTTCTTGCGGATGGCCAGAAGTGATTGCAGGCCTTCAATACGCAAGGCATCATTTTCCCGATACCCATCGCGAAAGGTTTGAAAAACCTCAAGCTGGGAGACTTTACGCTGGTTTTGTCGCAGTGCCATATCCGCTGCTCCTTAATTTTTATTATTGCAACAGAGTAAGTATCTGCTGGGTATTTGTATTTGCCACTGCCGTTTCCGTATGGTCTACGCCATATAAATAGTGGAGGTCGTTGTCCTTCCTGCACAGGCCAAAGACATCAAATAAAATAGTGTTGGGCGATTTCTGCAGGTTGGGCGGACCGGAAAGATTAAAGGCGCGAATACAGTGGGTGCCTTGATTGAGTGCTGTAGTATTTGCAAAGAGAGAGAGCGTCAAGGCGGAAAACAGCGCTCCGGCTATAGCCTCTTTCAGACGATTACCCGACATCCTTACTGTCCAGCCGATGACAACGGCATTGGCCATGATGAAATCATCAAGTACAAAGTCAAAGGAGGCGTCACATTGATTATCTTCAAAGCCGACATCATCCAGGGTTACGATAACCACTGAAGCCAGAGCCAACTTAAAGCCGGTGGTATCGATCAGGTCCAGCAGTACCTGATTATCGTTAAACAGGACATTGCCGTTGCCCACATAGGAAAACAAATGCAGATCATCCAGTCCCCGGCGCGGCGGGACAAGAAAATCAGTATCCTCAAAAGCTGCCGCCGTCAGCGGGACATCCTTCAGAGTTTCACCGCTGAACAGCAACTGTTGCAGATACAACTCATTGGATATCCCCAGATTGAAAATAGACACCGTTGATGCATAAAAAGAAGGGGCATCGGTCCTGAACACCATCCCCTGGCTGGTCAACTGGTTACCGACAACCGACACCGGGCCAAGGGCTGTAATGGATAACGCCCTGCCCAGAGGTTGGCTGACCACGTTATCGTGGGCCTTAACAGCGGTGACGCCGTTCTGTCGCGGGTACCATCTACCCAGAATCTTGACGTCGATTTTAGGCGCGGTCGCAAAGACGATATAAATACCGCCCCGCGGGCCGGGTTTGGCGCCATTGGCCGAGTTTTGCGTTTTGGCACCATTATTGACTATCCGGTTTCGTGAGATATCCACACCTTCAGCATGGAGTATAAAAATTCCGCAGACCGGCTGCAGATAGTCGGGGCCATTGTCTTCAATGCTGTTGTCATGCACAATCAGGTCATCAACGTCGGCAAGGGCAATCCCCCCGTAGCCCATGCTTTTTTTCATCGAATCGGGAATCAGGCCGAGCTCACGGGACAAACATCTCTGGATGGTGTTACCCAGAATATTGATCCCGTTTACAGAGATCAGCTCATCTTCTCGCTCCAGGTTGAAGAAGGCAACTACCCCAATACCGTTCAACCCCATATCCAGAATACGGTTCCGTTCGATACGGATATCATACATGGTGCCGGCCGACTCATATGTCGGCCCCTCATCGCCATCTTCAACCGGCGGCAGATAAACATCACCCGGCGCGCACGGGTCGCAGGGATCATAGGCATTAACCACCCAGCCGATGATGCCGATGATTTCCTGATTCAACGCATCGACTTCCACAAGACTGCCCAGGGTGATGCCGTTGCCGATTCCACCCTGGATAAGATTATCGATAATGTGCACATTATCCGAAGTGCCGCCCAGCTGGAGCCCTCCACGGCCGGCCGCAACCGAAAAAATTTCACCGGTTTCCGGATCTGTCGTGCCGAAATTCTCAATGGTTACGGTGTTGCGTTCAATTAAGCCATCGATACAGGTTACAAAAACACCGGGCCAGGGACTGGATTCATCCCGCATCTCCACCCTGCTGTCGGTCAATGCAAAGCCCCGGCAGCTCCGGACCTCAATACCGCTCCGAGTGGCGGCACCGACTTCCAGCCCGGTCAACTTCACCTCTGTTGACTCGTTCCCCTGTGGATCATCGTCAACCAGGATGCCGA
>DRKH01000312.1 GCA_011051825.1 Desulfobulbus sp. | reverse complement strand
GTGGACCTTGAGCCGGCCGGTTCCAGCAGAGGTTCGGATTTTCCGGACCATGGCGGGATCCCGGCGATCACCAGGCCGCAGCAGTAATCGACCAGGGTTGAAAAGAGCAGCAGAACAACAAAGGCCGGATTGGACCAGCCATAGAAGACATAACTGACGATCGTCAGCAGGAAATGTTTGCCGGGCCGCGGGGTCAGGTAGTACACCAGCAGCGCAACCGGCAGGAAGTAAAATAAAAACAGGTAGGAACTGAAAACCATTGGACAGGCTCCGACTCAAGGACCGGCAGGATACCGGGAACACGTCTTCAGCATCCGGTATCGACCAAAAGAAAACAGTTCAGAAGTCAAACTGATAGTACATCGGCAGCAGAAGGTTATCCGACTCCATGGACAACCGTTCCCCTTCAAGCTCGGGCCGGTTATCAAAGGCATCCAGTCGCAGTTCATAGATCTTTCCCTCTTGTCGTTCAGCTGCAGGCAGACTTTTTCCATCCAGGATTGCCCAGCGTGCGACCAGGATATCCCGATCCTTGAGATCACCCTGCAGCAGTTTCGTTATCCGGTACTCATCAACCACCAGGCCCCGGCGATAGGGCAGAATATCCTCCGGTGAGGGGATGGTCGAGGCGGAGACCAGTTCGGCCCTGACAATCACCGGCTCAATGGCCACGGCCGTTTTCCGCATCTGCCGGTAGCCTTGCAAGAGCTGCTCCAGTTCCTGGTCATTGAGGATGCCGCCATAGAGGGCAACGTGCTCAAGCAGGCCGTTCCAGCCGGGGTCTTTTGTATTGCCGGAGCTTCCGAAGATCAATGGCCAGATGGTAAACGGGGAAATTTTCCGCTGATACGTGGTGGTGCCTTCGCCATTTATCGTGAGCAGAATCCGCCCAGGCTCCAAGAGCAGTATCACATGGGACGGCCCGACCGGCAGCTGCCCCAACCGGGTAATCCGAGCGTCCTGTCCGGCTCTGTGCTCCACAAGTACCAGAGAGCCCTGTTCATAGCGCAGGATGGTCTGATTTGCCGGGTCATTGCCCATGGACAGCAACACCCCGTCGGCCTGGTTCTCCTGCAACGGCAGGGTTGCAACAAACTCAACCGAGACCGAGCCTGCATCCGTATACTCAACAGGCGCAGGTTCCGGCAAACGATCGGCCTTGTACCACCCGGTCCTGATATCCATCTGATAATTCAGGGCAAAACGTGCCTTTGCCCGGGCAACGACTTTCGCCTGATACAGTTGTCCACCTGCCCCGGTCCACTCGTTTTTTGCTGCCGCATTGTCCCAGGCAAACAGCAATTTCCCGTTGGCCACCGGCCAGTGCAAGCCACGAACCGGGCTGTTGGCCGGGGTAACGGCTTCCGGCAGGTCTGCTTTTTGCTGGTTTGCCGGTCCAGTCTCTGCAACCCACATATCGGGATAAAAATCGGCCCGTTGATTATTGGTGACCCGAAACCATGCCTCAATTTCGGTGTAGGCGGTGTTAAAGCGCCCGGCGTATACTTCAACTCCGGCCCCGCCTCCCCGGATATTATTTCCACCCTGCCGGATCTTGTAGGGACCGGTCATAACCATGAATCGTGAATTATTACTCCAGCGGGGGTGGTAGACCTCATTGCCGGCAATGCCGGGGGCAGCGGCAATATGAATCCGATTTCGGGTTCCCTGCCGGGTATCAACCATTTCAAGATTGCGGTGGGAACCGTCAAAAAACCAGAACCGAAAGGCCCGGTCGGGAGAAACTCCGGGCCAGCAGCCCTTGCCATACCGGCGGGCCTGTCCGCGCTCGGTATCAATCAGGGCACAGTCGGCATTGGCGATCTCAGCTGAAAAATAGCGCCCGTCTCCGGACAGGTGGACAGCATCACCAAAAGGCATGGCCTCCCACACCGGTTCTTCAATCGCCGGATTGTCCAGCTGAACCCGGTACAGTCGGGTGGACCCCGGCTTTTGGTAGCCCTCGGGGGATCTGCCAACATAGACCCAGTCAATACCGTCCGCCGGGTCACGCCAGACCGCAAGTGCCCGGCCCGTTGTCAGATCCCGTCGGTTCCGACCGGACCAGTCGACAATCTGGACCTGATTTTTTTTATACTCTGAAAAGAGTATCCGATTGCCTGAAGGTGCAATCAGGGGCCGATAAAAATTCTCCGGACCGGGCAGAATGACCCGCTCACCCTGATCATCTTCAGAGTCGTAGCCCATCAATCTCAGATGATTGGACTGGGCGGAAACATCCGTATTGTCGCCAAGATCCTGCACCCAGACCAGTCGGGCCGGAGCGCCTGCAAACTCATGCAGCGTTGTGAGCTTGCCGGTCTTCACCCGGGACTGCTCGTTCCTGCAGGCGGCAAGGAACAACAGTATCCCCATGAGTAGGAAAAATATCCCGGTGATGCCGGCGGCGTTAGACAAATATTTGCGCAGTCTATTTTTCATTTATCCTGCTCCTGAGGCAACAGGCCTGTGCCCGGGAACGTCCTCCGTTCAGAGGACAACAACCGGTTCCCGGGGTCCGGTTACCTGTGTTTATTTAGATATTCCTGACTCTGTCGAAGGCTGTCCCGGACCTGTTTTTCAGACCAGTTCTGTTCAAGAATATTCTTCCTATACAGCTCCATGCCCCCTCTGTCGGGGGCACGATTTAAAATATCCTCGTAGGCCCGCTTTATAATCCTGTCTGCGCCGGTCTTTTTATATTCCGGACTGTTACGCAAGGCCTCCCGCACCTGGCCCTCGGTCCATCCCTGATCAATGATCTTGCTGCGAAAGTTGCGCATCCCCTCCTGGTCCGCCCGTCGACCCAGGACATCCTGGTAGGCATTTTCGACAATGGTGGTCGGATTCTGGGCAAAGGCGAGCGGTACTGCAAACAGGGTAACCAGACAGAAAAGAGACAGGGCTTGCTGTATTTTTGTCATTACATACTCCTTTTAAATGAGGTTAGAGAAAATATACTCTATATTACCAGTCAGCGCCACAAAACACCCCCTCTTACTCCCATGAAAACATTGACAATAAAACAGTCAGGATCAGATATTCCGGAGACAGGGGCTATCGAAGAAAAAAGGCCTGTTCAAGAATAGAGCGGATTTGGACCAGATTCATGGTTTGAGTTTTTGGCGTTAAGTGGTAAGAAGGCATCTGCAATACAAAACCAACCGACAAACTCTTTTTGAGTGGTATACGTACCCCTCTGCAACCTGACGTCCGACACCTGATTTCTCCATGGATACCTTTGATATTGTTATAATAGGGGCGGGCCATGCCGGCTGTGAAGCTGCGTTGGCAGCCGCCCGGATGGGCTGCAGGACGCTGGTCTGCATCATCAATGCCGACACCATCGGGGCCATGTCCTGCAACCCGGCCATCGGCGGCCTGGCCAAGGGACATCTGGTCAAAGAGATCGACGCCCTCGGCGGCGAGATGGCAAAAAATATCGATGCCACCGGCATTCAATTCCGCCGTCTCAACACCAGCAAAGGCCCGGCGGTTCGTTCTTCCAGGGCCCAGGCCGACCGGCTGTTGTATCGGCTGCGGATGAAAAAAACCCTGGAAAACCAGGCCAATCTGGAAATCAGGCAGACCGTGGTCGACGAAATTCTGACCGAAGACGGCAGGGTCACCGGCATCCGCACCTCTCTTGACGAAGTTATCCATACATCAGCGGTGGTGGTTGCCACCGGAACCTTTCTCAATGGTCTTATCCACATCGGCCTCAAGCAGTTTCCCGCAGGCCGAATGGGAGATGCCCCTTCCACCCGGCTGGCCCGCTGGTTTTTCAAGCAGGGATTTGCGGTCGGACGGATGAAAACCGGGACGGTTCCCCGGCTGGACGGCACAACCATTGATTATTCCCGCCTGGAGGCCCAGTATTCCGACGATCCGCCGATGCTGTTTTCCTTCAGCAGCAGCGGACCGCCTCCCCTTGCACAACATCCCTGTCACATCACCTACACCAACGAGCAGACCCACGAGGTGATCCGCAGCGCCATTGATCAATCGCCCATGTACGCCGGAATCATTGAGGGGATCGGTGCCCGTTACTGCCCCTCCATAGAAGACAAGGTCATGCGTTTTCCGGACAAGGACCGCCATCAGATTTTTCTGGAACCCGAAGGGATCGACACCGTGGAAGTGTACCCCAACGGCATTCCGACCAGCCTGCCCCTGCAGACCCAGGTTGAAATGGTCCACTCCATTGTCGGCCTGGAGCAGGCAAAAATTATCCGGCCCGGCTATGCGATTGAATATGACTACATTGATCCCAGGGGGCTGTACCCGTCTCTGGAAACAAAAAAGGTCAAGGGGCTCTTTCTCGCCGGACAGATAAACGGAACCTCCGGCTATGAAGAGGCCGCAGGCCAGGGGTTGATGGCAGGTATCAACGCCGTGCTCAAGATTCGCGGCGAGAAACCGCTGATTCTCGATCGTTCCCAGGCCTATATCGGCGTACTTATTGATGATCTGGTTACCCTCGGCACCAAAGAACCGTACCGGCTCTTTACCTCCAGGGCCGAATACCGGCTGCTGCTGCGCGAAGACAATGCCGATCTGCGGCTGCGAAAAATCGGTTACGACATCGGTCTTGTTGATCCTGAAACCTGGCAGGCCTTTGTCCGGAAGAAACACACTATTGAACAGACAGACAAACAGCTCCATAAAGAGCGCATCCCGCCGACCAGGCCGGTGAATGCATACCTGGCCGAAATCAACAGCAGTCCCATCAGCCAGGCAATGACTCTGGCTGAACTCTTGAGAAGGCCGGAGATCAAAATGGCTCAACTGACTGAACTCATCAGGTGCAGCCGAACAACCGTGGAAACGGATCCGGCCGGATTCGAGTTCTCCGATGAGATAGAATTACAGGTCAAATATGCCGGCTATATCAAACGTCAGGAAGAACAGGTCGCACGATTCAAAAAACTTGAATCCGTACAGCTCCCTGAAAACATTCCTTATGACGAACTGCCCGGCCTTTCTGCTGAAGTCGTTGAAAAACTCAGTGCCATCCAGCCCCGTTCCCTTGGCCAGGCCCTTCGTATTTCCGGAGTTACCCCGGCCGCAGTCTCGGTGCTGCAGGTTCACCTGAAAAAGATGGGACTCTTATAAATGAACACCAAAAAACATCATTGCACGTCCTCTGCTGTTAAACCCCTGCTCCCATGTGCCCATGCTCTCCTATCCCCATATTGATCCGGTTATATTCAGCCTCGGACCGCTCCATATTCGCTGGTATGGCCTCATGTACGTTCTCGGTTTTCTTGCCGCCTACCTGCTCGTACGTTACCAGGCAAAAAAATTTCACTGGCAGGAACTCGACGCACACCTTGACAACCTGAACCTGAGCATCATCTTAGGGGTCATTCTCGGGGGCAGGATCGGATATGTCCTTTTTTATAATCCGGGCTACTACCTGCAGCATCCTCTGGAAATTTTTGCCACCTGGCAGGGGGGAATGTCCTTTCACGGCGGCTGCATCGGTGTCCTGGCTGCCGGTTTTTTCTATTGCCGGCGTACGGGTCTGGACTACTGGAAAGGGGCGGATCTATACGTAGTAACAGTGCCCATCGGCCTCGGCCTCGGAAGGATAGGGAACTTTATCAACGGAGAACTCTTCGGGCGAACCACCGAGCTTCCATGGGGGATGGTTTTCCCTGGCGGCGGCCCGTTGCCCAGGCACCCTTCACAGCTGTACGAAGCCCTGCTGGAAGGCGTCCTGCTCTTTGTTATTCTCTGGACTGTAAAAGAAAAGACCTGGCAGCAGAAAAAAGCATGGCCGCACGGCACCATGGTCGTCCTCTTTCTCATCCTCTATGGAATTCTTCGTTTCTGTGTCGAGTTTGTCCGGCAACCCGACCCGCAACTGGGAAAAGTTCTGCTGGGGCTGACCATGGGACAGCTTTTGAGCCTGGGCATGATTCTATTGGGCCTGCTCCTCTATGTCGTGCGGAGAAAGGCCTCTTCCGCATCGTGAACGGATACGGAAGAAGCCTTAAGAGAAAATGGCCGGAGTCGAAAGACCGGCCGGAAGTCGACTGGTACCGCAAACCGGCACCAGTCATTAACGCCTTGCGGGCGTCTTACTGCACCTTCTGAACCAGCTCTTTACCGGGCCGAAACTTCACCGCCCGCCGGGGGGGAATGGGCACGGCCTCACCGGTCTTTGGATTACGACCAAGCCGTGGTGCCCGCTCAACAATGGAAAAGCTGCCGAAACCGACCAGAGTCACCCGCTCGCCCTCTTCCATGGCATTTGTCATGGTTGAAAGCATGCCGTTGAGACCTTTTTCAGCGGCAACCTTGCTGATTTTCGCTGCGCTGGCAATGGACTGGATCAAATCATTCTTATTCATCACCTTCCCTCCTTTTCCTTAAGTTATCTGGACTGCAAACGTTTATATTTTTTTCACTGTCAGTAATTAAGCGGAAAGCAAGAAAAAAAACAATTGAGGAAACTACCAATTTTCGCATAGGTATATTTACCTAGTATCGACTGTGCCGGAAAGAAAACAGAAGAATTCGTTCCGGAAATATTCAGGCCGAAGAATATGGCTGTTCCCGCAAACGAACAGGAAACGGACCTGAAAATATCCGGTCGCCAAAGGAGATTGGCTGGAAAGACATTGCCTGATGGCAATTTGAAGGATATAAATGAGTTTGTTGATGAATGAGGATTTTCGTTCAAGGTCAGATAAGGGACTGTGTACAAATAACTGTAACATCTTGCTTGCCTTTTCGCCCATTTTCTGCGTTGCGAAAAAAGTTACATAGCACTGCTATGCAACTCTTTTCACGCCTTGAAAATGAACGAAAATTCGGCGCAATATTGTTACACTT
>DRKH01000311.1 GCA_011051825.1 Desulfobulbus sp. | reverse complement strand
TGGAGGTAGTAATGCGTTATTCCGTCATCATTGCTGTATTAACCCTGTGTGGCTTTAGTTATGCCGTTCCTTCCGCCCAGGCAAGGCCGCGTGAGCGTTTCGATGAGCGAACCCAGATGTGTCGATTTATTGCCGACGGCAAGCTGGACTGGGAAAGTGAAATGTGGGGGACCGGAGGAAAAAAATTCCGGGAAGTCTGTAAGAGCTGTCATACCCGAAACAATGATAAAGGAGCGCCTTTTCTCCATGCGGAATCCTACACCTCGGATGCCTGGAATTCCATCTTTAAAAAGCGAACAAAAAAATGTGCCCGGGACGGGTCCTGGGATGTGTTGACCGAAGACGAGTTACAGATGGTCAATGACTATCTGTATCGAAACGGAGACTGGACTTACGATCCAAACGACGCCGACTCCTGCGGCTGATGACCGCAAATTTTCCAGGTCTGGAAAAAGAGTACAAAAAACCCGAATCAACATTGGTTGATTCGGGTTTTTTTTGGCTGAAGATTGCTGCTGATACAGATGTTCTTCTGATTTCGTACAACGCTCAACCTCTCCCGGATCAGGGCCGCCATCGCTTGTTCCGCCGGACAGGAGAGGCCCCATGAATTCGCTGGGTTCGTATTGCTCTTTATCCTTGAGCGATGGTCTCCCCTGCATCAGGCTGAGAATTGCAGGTTATCCACATCCACAATATGTTATTGGACATAACGACACTGCGACAGGGGTTTTCTGGCAAACAGGGCCCTGGCCAGCAGAACGTCGCGTTTATAGAGATCAGGGTAGAAGAAGACCTCCCCTGTTGCCGCGGATGCGCGGACCGTTCGATACAGGATGTGGACCGGTAACTGTTTGTCGAGCAGGATAATTTTACGTTTATTGCTGTCGATAAGCTGTTTGAGCTGTTCCGCCCTGAGTGGTTTCTTGTTCCCTTTGAGCAGATACTCGCCAAGGTCAAGCGGCCGGCTGACCCGGATACAGCCATGGCTGAAATCCCGTTTTGTTTTCAGGAAGAGTTCATGGGCAGGTGTATCGTGCAGGTAGATATTATTGGTGTTGGGGAACATGAATTTAATCCGGCCCAGGGCATTTTCAGGGCCCGGGTCCTGGCGGAGACGATATCGCTTGATACCTTTACCTATGGTCTGCCAGTCAATGGCGGCCGGGGATATTTCCGGTGCATTGTCCTGCCAGCCCTTAAATATACGAATATTTTTTTTGCTGAGATAGTCGGGATCCTTCTGCATATGGGGTACCATCTCATTGACGGCAATGGAGTCCGGTATGTTCCAGAAGGGATTGATTTCAATATATCGGAGACTGCCGGTGAAAACAGGCGTCTTGTGATAGACCTTACCGACGATAACCGGCATGGTGATTTCAATCTGTTCATCGGTGGCGCCAAAGAGCTGAAAACCGGCAATATTGACAAAAATCCGTTTGCCGTTCAGCCGGTGCGGCAGCCAGCGCCAGCGTTCCATGTTTAAAATTATTCGCTGGATAAGCCGGGAAAGGGGAATGTTCAGAGCGGCCAGGGTTTTCTTTCCTATGATCCCGTCGGGTTCCAGGAGAAAGTGGTTCTGGAATTTTTTGATAGCTGCTGTCAACTCCTGGTCATAGCGTTGTGATTTTTTTGTTTGTCTTGTGAGTTCCCCTGTTCGAAGCAGTCTTTCCGCGACCAGGGGAATGCGGGGATCGCTCATGCCCGGTTTTATGGTCGGGCCGGCAGGGATGGTTTTCCAGCCACCATTCTGCTGCAGATGGCGGTAGGCGGCCAGGGCCTTGCGCAACCCCCTGTATGCCGCGTGGGACGGTGCCTGGTTTGCCAGAAACAGCGCCAGGTTGTCCGCCTGCAGGGCATCGTTGACGACCTGCAGGATATCTACCTCATGGTCGCGGGCAGCGGCAAACAGTTTGGGGTCCAGCAGGCAGGGATCGGCTGAACCCTCTCGCATATCCGCAACATAGCGGCCCAGAACCAGGGTGAGCAGCACATCGAGTCGTGCCCTTGAGGCGGAATCGTCCCGGTCCCAGAGTGTCAGGAGCTCGGCGACCTGATAATCATCCGGATTCAGCCCGTCCAGGGCGGATTCCTCCAGGGTTTGCAACAGCACCTGTGCCCGAGAGCCCGGACGGTTGTCTGAAATCCACAATGGTTGGTTGTCGTTTTTGATGTACAGGCTGAGCAGGGCCCGGTCAATGGTTGCCGGGTCGATGCCGGTTGTAATCATATCAAGAGTGCTGGTGGGCTGATTCTCCAGAAGCTGAACCAGTGCATCATGCAGAGCCGGATTCCGATCTCCGGCAGGAGCAGGGAGGGCTGAGAGCAGGAAAGAGGACAGCAGTACGGGCAGAATTACAAATAAAAAACGCATGATCGGCAATGAAATGTATTTATTTATTTATCTTGAAGGATTTTAATTGTTTCCAACTCAAAACGGGCAACAATGGGATTGTATTTCGACAGGTTGTCCAGAGTCTCTTTGAAATTGTTGCCGAGAAAGCCGTCCCGTCCGGAAACCATAAAACCGTTTTCCGCATGGGCAATGGCGTTTATGGCCGTGGTGACAGCGGCATTTCCCCGCATGGAGCAGCTGCCTTTGGCGCCATCGCAGAACCCGCCGCCTATGGAGGATACAAAATTATTATAGGCCCCGTCAAACAGATCCAGCCGCTCTTTTAAGTAGAGCAGCCCGGCAATGACGCCTGCCCCGGCAGCATATTGGGCGCCGCACACCGAAGAGACCTCGCCGAACCGTGAGGTGATCAGAGTTGTCAGCAAAATTGAAACAAGGACTCCGCGAATCTCCGGCTCCTCACCCATGACCCGATCCCTGGCCCAGGAAACCACGGGGATAATACAGGTAAGACCTTTGTTTCCTGAACCGGCACAGCTCATCACCGGAACCGGGTCGCCGTTCATGCGGGCAAATATGGCACCCATGACCAGGCTTTCCATGCCTTCACCGCCGGCGGTAACATACTTGCGGCCATGGAGGGCGGCAGCCATATTGTAGGCAATTGCCTGGCGGACGGTCTGCTGCAGATCCTGATCGTTATAGAGGGTGTCAACCAGTGTCGGCCAGTTCAGCGGCTCATAGACGGCATCTTCAAACACTGTTTTTTCCGTTGAAGCCACGGCGTTATCCTGGTCGACAGGCTGCTCCTTTCCATCAATCCGCAGCAGATCGACCCGGGTATGACCGCCCTGAATACGGGCCTCCACCTGATGCTCTTTTCCGCGGGCATGGACGTGGATGAGCAGGCTGTCCGTATCAACAAGTTCAATGGTGAGTATTTTCTGGGCATGAAGCTGGTCCGCCTTTGCCAGGATGTCTGCATCCAGGCTGGAAAAAATGGACAATCGGTTTTCAGGGCAGGCCATGACAAAACCGAGCACCAGGGCCCATTCGGTTCCCTTGCGCTCTCCGGCCCCGGGAATGCCGGCCCCGAAGGCATTCTTATAGGTCCTTTGATCGATCTGCAGGGAAAAGCTGATCGGCGGCTCCTGCAGATAACGACCGGCAAAGCTTGCACAGTAGGCAATGGCTGCGGGTTCCGTGCAGCCGGAGGTCAGTTCAAGTGAACCGTGTATGGTATCAATTATATCTTGCATTTTTTAGTTCTGCATAAAGAAGAATCTGATTACCTACAATCCTCAGCCTGATATAAGGGATACCATCGCTGAATACCAAAGGGTATTACGAACCCAGCGAATTTGTGATGAATTTACTGGGTTCTGCAATCCGGATGAACAAGCGATGTTATCCCTGATTTGTGAAAAGCTGAGCTTTGTACGTAATCAGGAAGAAGAATGAGTATGATCGTCAAATACAAATATATACTATCAGATTCTTCAATAAAGGGTGATCTTTTTACAATTCAAGCCGGGACTACCGGTGAAATACGGAAACGGGATTGCAATTGTCTCGGGTTTCTGGCATAAAGGGGGCACATAATCAACCTGGTGCTGCGATCATTGGGATCTGCAGAGAATAGGGAATACGGTGTGAATCCGTAACGCTTAAGGGCCGGCGCTGTATGCGGGGATTATGGTTGCAGAATGTCACTGTCACGCCTTGCGCGATGGGAAGACGCAGCCATTGAGAAGATCCGTAAGTCAGAAGACCTGCCAGGTATGAAACAACAGGGTATCCGTCCATTTTATCCGTGTCATGATCTGATCGTGACACGGATTTTTTTTTTGCCGGCCGGGACGGAACAGAAGCAGTGAGGAAAATAAACACCATGAAGACACAGTTGGAGCTGGCTCGCGAAGGAGTAATTACCCCACAGATGAAACAGGTGGCCCTTGTCGAGGGCAGGGAAGAGCAATCGATCATGGGCCTGGTGGCAAAGGGAGAGATTGTCATCCCGGTTCATCCGGGCAGACCGGACCAGAAGGTGGTCGGTATAGGAACAGGCCTGAGAACCAAGGTCAATGCCTCGATCGGCACCTCCTCCGATATCAGGGATATTGATCTTGAAAAGGAAAAAGCCGGGGTGGCTGAAGCTGAAAAAGCCGATACCCTGATGGAACTGTCCACCGGCGGTGATCTGGACCGGATCAGGCAGGAGGTCCTTGCAGCCACTCGTCTGCCGGTGGGCAACGTGCCCCTGTACCAGGCCTTTTCCGAGGCCACCAGGAAATACCATAATCCCAATAAACTTGACCCGGAATATCTCTTTGAGCTCATTGAACGGCAGCTTGCCGATGGTATTTCCTTTATGGCAATCCATTGCGGTATCAACCGGTTTTCCATTGAACGTCTGCGTAAACAGGGCTACCGCTATGGCGGACTGGTTTCCAAAGGCGGAACCTTTATGGTTTCATGGATGGAATACAATAACTGTGAAAATCCCCTCTATGAGCAGTTTGACCGGGTCTGCGGACTTATGAAGAAGTATGACGCCGTGCTGTCGCTGGGTAACGGGATCAGGGCCGGGGCCATTCATGATTCACATGATCGGGCCCAGATGGCGGAAATGATCATCAACTGCGAACTGGCCGAACTTGGCCGGGATATGGGCTGTCAGATGATGGTGGAGGGGCCGGGCCATGTGCCGCTTGATGAAATTGAGGGCAATATCATGCTGGAAAAACGGATGAGCGGCAATGCGCCCTATTACGTTCTCGGCCCGCTGCCCATGGATTCCGGGGCCGGGTATGATCATATTACCGCTGCCATCGGAGCGGCAAATGCGGCCCGATACGGGGCCGATCTTATCTGTTACATCACACCGGCTGAACACCTGGCTCTGCCCGATGTCAATGACGTACGCGAAGGGGTTCGGGCAACCCGGCTGGCCGCGCGAATTGGTGATATTGCCCGGGATCCGTCCATGCGGGAGCAGGAAAAACGGGTGGCTATTGCCCGTCGGGATACCAACTGGGAGGCGCAGATGGAGTTGCTGATGTTTCCGGATCAGGCCGGGAAAATCCGCGGTGGACGGGTACCTGAAAATAACAAAACCTGTACCATGTGCGGAGACTTCTGTGCCATGGAACGGGGGATTTCCTTATTTAAAGACGACATACGAGGCGATAAACAAAGCCCTGCTGCAGGCTGATCTGCAAAAAAAAATCTGATTACCCACAATCCTCAGCCGAATGCAAGGGATACCATCGCTGAATACCGGAGGACATTAGCCACCCAGAATCGGTTGATCTTTTAGCCACCAATCGCCCATAGGGGTGAGCTTCTGCGACACCCC
>DRKH01000310.1 GCA_011051825.1 Desulfobulbus sp. | reverse complement strand
GTTTCTTCACAGAGTGGGCAACCTGCGCTGAAGACTTCTATTTTTCTGGTGTTCATATCAAGTACCTCTTTTGTTGTGGTTGGTTGTATACGGCACACCCAATGGTTTGATTTGGCTGTCGGCTGTATCTTTCCGAGGCCAGGCATTCCATATTGATGCCGCTATTAGAAGAATGGCTCCGCTGTACACCAGCTGGTTTGAGTTGAGATAAAACTTGCCGGCAAGTATTGCAGCGGATGAAAAAATACCGATCAATAAAGGACCATATCCGCGTCTGCGGGTTGCCCTGTAGCCAAAGGTGACAAGCGTAACCAAAAGAAAGAACAGGGTCAGCGGCAGAAGGTATTCATCACCTATTAAAAAATTCAGCCCGACCGAGCTTAACAGGCCTGCATAGGCAGGCCAGCATGCCGGTCAGGTGAGTCTTGGCAGCAGAGCAATACCCACACCGGGAATGGCACCGACTATTTTTTTCGAAAACGACATTGAAGTACCTCAGCTTTTGTTGTCAATTATAGCCTCTATTATCGTGCAGTTCCGAAGAGAACCCGCCCCCGGGCAGGAATTGGTGACTTTTATCAATCCCTCTTTGATCTGTTCAAGGTCCTGTATTTTCTTTTCCACTTCGATAATTTTTTTTTCAGCCTGCGCCTTTATCTCCGTACAGGTGGTACCCGGTGCCTCGCGCAGCTGGAGGAGCTCTTTTATTTCTTTTAACGAGAAGCCCAGCTCCTTTGACCGGGTGATAAACAGCAGCTGCTGCAGGCTCTCCCGTGAATAGACACGGTATCCGGATTCATTGCGGGCAGGCGCCTCAAGCAATCCCTTCTTTTCATAAAAACGAACGGCCTCAACCGTGATACCTGCCTGCCTGGCCACTGCACCGATTTTCATGTTTCAACGCCTCTCTCTTAAGGGTGCCTTGAGATTTTTTTTTTATGTAAAACAGATATTCTCTTCTGTAGAACAGTATAATCCCTGAACCTAACTTCAGGGTCAAGGGCAATACGTAAAAAAAACCAAAAAAAGGGGATGGGTAATGTATTTATAGAAATTACGAGACGTTATTGAGGGGGGAACTGTGTGGATGCATTGGGGACAGCGCAATATCTGCAGTCAATGTGGCCGCAGGGCTTGGAAAAAAGTAGAGCATCTCATCACGGTTCAGAAAAACGTGATGTGATCACGGGATTGATAATTTCGTGTTTTCACGACTCTGTAACGAGTTAAAAAAAACAGCGCCGTTTTTCGACTTGATCAATTGAAACAGGGGTTACAGGCCAAGTTCACGCAGGAGCTGTTCATTGGTGGTCCATTTTTTCTTCACCTTGACCCAGAGTTTCAGTGTAACCCTACAGCCCAGGAGCTGTGCAATCTCTTTACCGGCCTCCTGGCGGATCCGGCCCAGCATTTTGCCCTGGCGGCCGATGATGATTCCCTTCTGTGATCCGCGTTCAACCAGGATGGTTGCGTCAATAACCACCGGCCGGCCGGCCTTTCCTTCCTGGAAGGAATCGATCATGACCGCGGTTGAATAGGGGACCTCTTCCCTGGTCATCAGGAAGATTTTTTCGCGGATGAGTTCGGCAACAATAAAACGTTCGCTGGCATCGGTTGGAATGTCGTCCGGATAGTACTGTGGTCCCTCGGGCAGTCTTCCGGCAAGCTGCTGCAGCAGAACCTCGACCCCGTTGCCTTTCAGGGCGGAGATGGGAACAACTTCAGCAAAAGGATGAAGGTCGGCGTACCAGTTGATAACAGGCAGCAGCTGGTCGGCCTGCACCAGATCGATCTTGTTTAAGGCGAGCAGGGCAGGGCACTGTATCCGGCCGAGGTATTTTTTATATTCCTGCCGCCGTTTTTCCAGTTGATCAACATTCATTGCCGCGGCATCGGCCAGAAAGAGAACGATATCGGCTTCGGACAGGCTTTCCAGGGCGACGCGCACCATTTCGCGATTCATCATCTCACGGGGTTTATGCAGGCCGGGGGTGTCAAGCATGATGATCTGGTAATCCGGTCCGTTGACAATGCCGAGTATCCGGTTCCTGGTTGTCTGCGGTCTGGGGGTGACAATGGCGATCTTCTGACCCAGGAGCCGGTTGAGCAGGGTGGATTTCCCGGCATTGGGCGGGCCGATAATGGCGACCACTCCTGATCTGTAGGGTGTTTTTTTATGGTCGGGTTTATCTGCCTGCATAGTTTTTTTAAAAAAAGTTTGTATCCCTGTGTCGGACACGATTGTGTATAAGGAAAAACAACGCCGAAATATGCTGAGAGAGCATTGTTTTCAGGCAAAAGTAATGACAAAGGCGGCTATTCCTGCTATCCATCATGGCACTGGAAATCAGCACGTTGAAAGGCTGTCGGGACGCGCACAACAATGAGCAGGGAATCATTATTCGTAAGCATGTACCGTATCAATAAATTGTAAACTGTGAACCGTAAACTGTAAACCGTTAAATGCTATGATCAAACCGGGCAGCATCGTTGAATATATAGAAGGGGGAAAGTTTTTCTGCGCCCTGGTCACCCAGGACACCGGCAAACGCCTGCGCCTGCTCAATCAGAACGGCAGAGAGCTCAATATGCCGCAATCAAGGATTCTCCTTGCCTCAAAAACCAGGTACAGTCTGGATATGAGCAGGTCGGACCAGTTGCAGCTGCTCAAAATTGCCTTTGACAACCGCTCTGAACTGAGCCGGACGATTGATCTGGCCGAGATATGGGAACTTGCGGTCGGGGAGGATCAGTCCTCGTTTCCCGCAGATTTTCTGGCCGAACTCCACTTTGGCGGAGAACTCACCGATGACCGGACCGCCGCTTTTCTCCGGGCCGTTTTTACCGATCGGTTTTATTTTAAATATAAAAACGGCCAGGTGACGGTTCACACGCCTGAGCAGGTTGAACAGCTTCGACACCAGCAGGAGAAAGAGCGGGAAAAAGAAGCCCTGCTCGACGCCGGTGCAAAATATCTGCAGGCCCTGCATCAGGGCGGCGAAGTAACTGCCGAGGACTGGCAGGAGCTGCCGCAGGTGCTGGAATGGATTGAGGAATATGTGTTGTTCGGTGGTGAGGCCGCCCAGGCCGATTTGGTCCGTCAGCTCCTGAAAAAGGCGGAACTGGTTGGACCCCATGACGGATATCATCTCCTGGTTCAGGCCGGTGTGTGGCAAAGGGATGAAAATCTGGCCCTGCTCAAGGCGGAACAACCGGTCATCTTTCCCGACCAGTGTCTGCAGCAGGCCAAAGAGATCAGGGAGCCCTCGGCGGAAGAACTGCTGGCCGATCCCAAACGCAAAGATCTGCGCGCCCTCGATGTCTTTACCATTGATGCCGCCTCAACCCGGGATTACGATGATGCCCTCCATGTGGAAGATCGTGGCGACATCATTCGGGTGGGGGTGCATATTGCCGATGTCGGCTATTTTATCCGGCCCGGTGATCCTCTTTTTGTCGAGTCCCGGGAACGGGCGACTTCGTTGTATTTTCCGGAAGGACACATCCCCATGCTGCCGACTTCGCTTTCCCAGGGGGTGTGCAGCCTGCTCAAAGACCGGCCCCGGCCCGCGATGAGCTTTCTCATCAATCTGGACCGGGATGCAAATATTCTCAATTCCTCTATTGTCCGCAGTGTCATTCAGGTAAAACGTCAGCTCAGCTACAGGGAAGTTGACGAAATACTGGAAAAGGACGATGGCCGGGAGCAGGAGCTCCATCTGCTCAACCGGATACGACAACAGTTGCTGCAGCAACGGGTTGATAATGGTGCGTTGCTGCTTTCTCTGCCTGATGTCAATGTTGATGTTCGCAACCGGGACAACATACGGGTTCGACTCTCACCGGTGGATACTCCGGCCAGAACCCTGGTCTCGGAGTTGATGATCCTGGCAAACGGCGTTGCCGCCTCATACCTGGCCGGTCAGGAAGCACCGGGCCTGTTTCGTTCTCAGCCGCCGCCGAGAAAACGTCTGCTCAGCGGTCTTAAAAACAGCATGCAGGATATCGCCCGCCAGCGCCGTTTTCTTTCCAGGGG
>DRKH01000309.1 GCA_011051825.1 Desulfobulbus sp. | reverse complement strand
TCACGATACAAGTCATGCCGGTGCAGTGTTTAATACCCATGCCGAACAGGCAACCTGTCCGGCCTGCGGTTGTACCTTTCCGACCACCAAGCCCACCTGTCCCGACTGCGGCCTCTGCTTTGCCTGATTTCTGACAGTGCGCGATCCATCGGCGTTCGGTAACCGTTACGATTGGCCACCGGTTGGTGGCCGGCAAGAGCGATACGGCTCAGCTCCTCTTGGTCGGCAGGGGTTCCAGGCTGTTGAGATACTCGGTAAAGGACAGGATCCGGGTGCCTGTGTGTACGGCAACCTGATCCCGGCCCTGCTGTTTTGCCCTGTACAGGGCCTTGTCTGCAAGATTGAGCAGGTCGTCCGGTTTAATGTCCTCTTCCTGTCCCCGGGGCCAGGAGACCACGCCAAGACTGATCCGGACCTGAAGTTCATTCTGATCGATCCTGAAAGGTTTGTCACGGATAAAATATCGCGTTCGTTCCGCACATAATGCTGCCCCTGTCAGGTCAATGTGTGGCAGAATAACGACAAATTCCTCGCCGCCATATCGAAAGAGAATATCTTCATCGCGAAGATTGGTCTGCATGCGTTGACAGAGTTCACTGATAACCCTGTCTCCGGTTTGGTGTCCATATGCGTCGTTGATCTTTTTAAAGAAATCAATATCGAACAGGATAACGGAAAAAGAAAATTTGTGGCGCAGGGCCGCTGAATATTCTTCATGCAGTCGATGCATGCCGGCGCGCCGGTTAAGGGCCTGGCTGAGCTCGTCAACACAGGCAAGTTTTTGTATTTTATAATGCAGCAGGGTGCTGCGTAAGTACGGCTGAACATAATCGCAATAAGTACGGCATCGCAGCTGATTGTCACTGCTCAGGGGAACAAATTCATGGCAGGCCGTAATGATAAAGCCGATGATTGTTTCATCACCGGTCAGCGGTGCAATGGTGATGTGGCTCGGGCTGTGGGATGTCCCGGATGCAATAATTTCCAGGGCCGTAAAACAGGTCTTCCCGGTTTCCATAGTCTTGAAATGATCAGGTGCAATGGTCTCCAGGAAGTCAAGGTCGTCGGCATGGAGCGTTTTAATAACTGAATCACTGCTGACGTTCTTCATGGCAATGCACTGATATTCGTCTTCAACCAGTGCGTACAGCAGGGCGTGCTGCCAGGGTGGTGGTGCCGGAATATGGGTGATGATAACCTGTCCGACAAAGGTAAGGTCCACGCTGTCGGACAGGGTGTTCATGGCTTCGCGAAGCTGACGCTCACGTCGTTGACGTTCGTCTATGGTGTGGCCCATGCTGTTGAAGGCGAGAATCACTTCACCCAGGCGGTCACTGCTGGTCACCTCAAGCTCACAGGGATTGTCCGGATGGAGCTGTTGCTGCAGGGCTTTTTGTATATTGGTGGAGATCTTGTACATCCCCTTGATGATGCGATCGAGCTCTCTGGAGATAACCAGATGGAAGAGCAGGTAGTTGACCAGACCGACAAGGAGACCGGCAGCAAGACAGAGGAATTTAAATTGGGCGGACAGGGCCTTGTGTGTTCCCAGGAGATACTCTGCAAAAAAAGGGAATATCAAGCCGATGAATAACCCGAAGGCGATCATGGCACATAGCAGGTAGAAAAAGACATTTCTTTTCGGGATATTGGCCTCCATGCTGTCTCGGCTCTCCAGTGGGTCGTTAATGTTCTGTTTTTTGCTTGTATTGTCCATAGCCGTTACTTTTTCGTCTCTTGACCTCGGTTTTTTTCATCTCGACCTGGAGGGCGCCCGGCCCGCAGAGTCCGGTAATGGACTGAAAGAAATCCGGGTCCGGTCTGATGGCGAGATCTTTGAGAATTTCAATATCCACCTCGCCGCGACCGTCAAAATGCAGGGTAAGGTGAACCGGGACCCTGCCGTGAAAGGTATAGAGCATCTCCTTGAGCTGTTCCATGTGTCGGCGTGAGGTTTTACCGGCCTGCAGGCGGATACGGGTTGCCTCGGTATATTTTTCCAATGCATCGGAAAGACGATCAATGGACTGGGCGATAATTTTGGCCCCCCGTTCTCCCTGCTGGACCTTTCCCAGGACAATGAGCGGTTCTTCACCGCCGAGCAGATGGGAACAGTCGGCAAAAGTTGACGGAAAAACAATAACCTCGACACTTGAACTCATATCTTCAAGCACCGTAAAGGCCATGCGGTCGCCCTTTCTTGACTTATGCTCTTTAACCTGCTGGATCAGGCCGCCGACACGAACGGCCTGACCATCCTGCCAGGAGTCCAGCTTGTCGATATCGGTGTCAATCAGACGTTTAATATCATCTATGACGGATTCCAGCGGATGGCCGGTCAGAAAGAACCCCACGGTTTCCTTTTCATGGGCCAGTTTCTGCAGTTCGGGCCAGTCCTCCGTGTCCGGGAGCTCCACTGCATTGCCGGTGGTTTCCGGGGCGGCCTGTCCGGTCAGGGCAAACAGGTTCATCTGACCGCTGAGCCGGTCGCGCTGAACGGCCTTGGCCTGATCGAGTGCCTGATCCAGGACCGCCATGTATTGAGCCCGCCGGCCTCCCATGGAGTCCAGTGCCCCGGCTTTGATCAGACTTTCGATGACTTTACGGTTTACCCGGGTTGAATCGATCCGGCTGCAGAAGTCGCCCAGCGATTTGTAGGCACCATTCTTCTCCCGTTCTTCGATAATGGAGATAAGGGCGGCTCCACCGACATTTTTTACTGCTGCCAGGCCGAACCGGATACGGTCGTTGATAACGGTGAAGTCGTCAAACGATTCGTTGATGTCCGGTGGAAGAACGGCGATTCCCATCTGCTTGCATTCATTGATGTATTTTACAACCTTGTCGGTATTGTCCACATCACAGGAGAGCAGGGCGGCAAGCAGCTGGGCCGGATAATGGGCTTTGAGATAGGCGGTCTGATAGGCGATCAAGGCATAGGCGGCGGAGTGGGACTTATTAAATCCGTATCCGGCAAACTTGGCCATCAGGTCAAAGATATATTTTGCCTTGTCCTGGGGTATTTCGTTTTTGGCTGCCCCGGCCATGAATTTTTCCCGTTCCTGTTCCATGACCTCCGGGATCTTTTTTCCCATGGCCCGGCGGAGAATATCGGCATCACCGAGGCTGTAACCGGCCAGGATGTTGGCTATCTTCATAACCTGCTCCTGGTAGACAATAACCCCGTATGTTTCCTCAAGAACGGATTTAATCTGGGGGAGCGGGTATTCCGGGAGCTGGCGGCCATGCTTGGTTTCAACAAAGGTGTCCACCATGCCGGAATCAAGTGGTCCCGGGCGATAAAGGGCAACCAGCGCGATCAGGTCGGAGAACTGCTCCGGCGCCATCTTGATCAAGAGCTCCCGCATCCCGTCACTTTCAAGCTGAAAGACCCCCAGGCTATCACCCCGGCAGAGCAGGTCATAGGTCTTGGGATCGTCCATGGGAATCTTGGCCAGGTCCACCTCTATCCCGATATCCTGCTTGATCAGTTTGAGGGCACGGTCGATGACCGTCAGGGTCTTGAGGCCGAGAAAATCAAACTTGATCAGTCCGGTTTTCTCGGTGTACTTCATGTCATATTGGGTGATAACCTCTTTGTTGGGACCAACACAGAGCGGCAGGTATTCGACCATGGGCTTGGGCGAGATAACCACTCCGGCCGCATGAATGGACTTATGTCGGGATAACCCTTCCAGGGTCTGGGCCACGGTGAGGAGCTCGCGAATACTGTCGTCCTTCATCGCCTCTTTCAGGCGGGGTTCCTTTTCTATGGCCTTTTTCAGGGTTATTTTCATCTCGTCGGGCACCAGTTTGGCAATCCGGTCAACAGCGGGCAGCGGAATCTCCAACACCCTGCCGACATCACGGAGAACCGCCCGGGCCTTCATGGAACCATAGGCGACAATCTGGGCCACATGCCGGTCTCCGCCATAGCGTTTACGGACATAGTCGATGACCTCATCACGGCGTTCCTTGCAGAAGTCGACATCAAAGTCAGGCATGGACATCCGCTCAACATTGAGAAAACGTTCGAAGATAAGCCCATAGGGAATGGGGTCGATATCGGTAATCGCCATGCAGAATGCGGCCAGACTGCCGGCACCGGAACCACGGCCGGGACCGACCGGGATTTTTTGCTTTTTGGCCCAGACGATAAAGTCGGCAACAATAAGAAAATAGGCTGGAAAACCCATCTCATTGATAACCCCGATTTCCATGGTCAGCCGGTCTCGATACTGTTTTTCCAGTTCCGGACTTACCTCCTGAAGTTCGCGCAGATGGTTGAGCCGGGTTTCAAGTCCGTCCCAGCAGGCCTTTTCAAATAGAGTGCCAAGGCTTTCCCCCTCGGGCACCGGGAAGATCGGAAAATGGCTT
Organism: Desulfobulbus sp.; assembly: GCA_011051825.1. GTDB lineage: Bacteria > Desulfobacterota > Desulfobulbia > Desulfobulbales > Desulfobulbaceae > DRLX01. The sequence goes on along the minus strand of DRKH01000309.1, from coordinate 1,027 downwards.
TCTCCAAACGACAGCTCCAGGTTACATCGATCGGCAACCTCCAGAGTGTTGGTCAATGCCTCGGGACAGTAACTGAACTGCCGCGCCATTTCTTCCGGAGATTTGAAATAAAGCTCATCGGTGGAGAAGCGAAATCTTTTTGGATCATTAATGGTCTTTCCGGTCTGAATGGAAAGCAACACCTCATGGGCATAGGATTCTTCTCGATTGAGATAATGGCAGTCATTGGTGGCCACCAGCTTGATGCCGAGTTCCCTGCCAAGCTCCATCAATCCCTCATTGACAACTTTTTGTTCGGCAATCCCGTTTTCCTGGATTTCGAAGTAGAGCCGGTCACCGAAAATTTTTTGTAATTCCAGGGCCTTTTTCTTCGCGCCGTCACGGTCGTTATGGCTGATCTTCCAGGGGATTTCACCGTGCAGGCAGGCGGTCAGGGCCAGCAGTCCTTCCTGATGTTGCTGTATTGCCTCCTGGTCAATCCGCGGCTTGTAATAAAACCCTTCGGTCTGGGCAATGCTTGCCAGTTTCATCAGGTTGCGATAGCCGGTTTCATTCATGGCCAGCAGGACCATGTGAAAATTATGGCCGGCGGTTTTGTCGTGGATCAGACGACCGTGCTGGGAGACATAGAACTCACAGCCGACGATTGGTTTGATCCCGGCCTTTAACGCCTTTTCATAGAATTGAAGAGCGCCGTACATGGCGCCATGGTCGGTAACGGCAACCGCAGGCATATCAAATTCCTGGCTGCGGCTGATGAGGTCGCCAAGGCGAATTGCTCCATCAAGCATGGAGAACTGGGTATGAACGTGGAGGTGGACGAATGGTGCGGACATAATGTTAGGGACCAGGGTTTTGGGGATAGGACTGTATCGGGTTCAATTCCAGGGGGTTACGGTCTTTTCAGGCCGCGGACTCCTTCGAGCAGCGCATCGGTCAAAACAGCGCCTTTCAGGTCGGCCCCGGTCAGGTCGGCCCGGATGAGATTGGCCCCTTTGAGGTTGGCTCCGGCAAGATGCGCATTCTT
>DRKH01000308.1 GCA_011051825.1 Desulfobulbus sp. | reverse complement strand
TTGACATAATTTGCAGCACGGTACATATCCACCCATTGAACGGGGTAGGAGACATTGATCTCATGGATTGAAGCCGGAGTACTTGAAAAATCGAACTTTGAAGACAAAAAAACAATATTCCCAGCCTGCAACATGTCACCGACAGCAGCAGCTATTTCAAGAAACCGCCCAATCGTGGCGCACTGAGTACAATCAGATATAATTTCCAACAATGCTAGAAGTTCCGACGTACTCAACCCTTCCATGACCCTATACAATAAAAAAAAACAGAGCGCACTCTTGCCGATGGTAAAAACAAGAGTGCAGGGGACATACTCTCACAGCCTGATAATCTTCTTTACAACAGCACAGGTCATCATTCCATAATTATTTTCCCTGGTTGAACCCAAAGAACAGGTACGGGCCTGTCGTGATTTTCATGGTCCGGAGTACGGTACCGGGCGATTGCCGGTAACAATCACGCCGCACCTTGTCACTTTTTTTTCATGTACATTGACCAGGCCGGAGTTTTGCAGGAGATCGACCATGGAACTTTCTCCACTTCTGATACCAATTATCGACATGAAAAATGTGGAAAAAAAATGATGCCTGGGACGTTTCTTCTCATCCGGCAGTAACAAGGCCAGTGTTCCCCCCGGCTTAAGCAACATCCTGCAATATTGAAAAAGATTTACCATATCAGGTCCAGGTTGCTGTCCGATGGCAAAGGTGAAAAAAACAAAATCAAAATCCGGCAGATTCCTGAAACCGGTCACCTCCCCTTCCTGAATGACCATAACATCCGAATACAGACCGAAGGTACCGCCACATCGAATCTGGAGTTTTTTACACTGCTGTCCACCGGTTCCAACCTCGGCAAGTATCCGTAGAGTTTCCTGCAGATTTTGTCGTTTTCGTTTCAAAACAATATTGTTCTTAATGCGATGTTGTATTCGTCGTTCCTCTTCTCTGCTGCATGTATTCATGCCGCCCTCTCCTTCTGTACCTGTTTTCGGTGTAGAAACAGAAAATTTTCATTGGAGTCTTGAGATGAGCACAGCGACACAGACAGCCGCCGCCCAGCACAGGATAACTGTACATACACCCTCCAGGCGGCCCGAAGAAAAACTGTTATGTACAAACAACTTTCCCGGCCTTTCCCTTTCCGTACTGGTATCAACAGGAGTTACAAGCCTGACACAGAAAGCGATCATTGATTTCATCATGGTCTCAAGACGTTGCTTCTTTTTTCTGTTTTTTAACTCTTTCTCTTTGCTCAAGATCTTTCTCTTTGCTCAAGAATAGCAAAACTGTTATTTAGCAACAGATACAGAATATTAAAAAAATAACCGGTACAGATCAGGGCAAGTCAAACAGGGGACATGGCAATGGATTATCATTACATTAAGCTGGCCAATACACTGGAAAAGGATATTGTCTCCGGCAGGTACCGGGCAGGAGAAAAACTGCCTTCCTTAAGAAAGCTGCATGCAAGTACCGGCCGCTCCATTTCAACGGTTTATCAAGCCTACATTGAGCTGGAAAACCGCGGCATGGTGGAGGTCCGTGAAAAATCCGGTTTTTACGCAAGACCGCTCCTGCATGAGATCCTGCCGACCCCATCAAGAGGTACCAGCCCCGTCAAGCCGCATAAGGTCGCCATTAACACCCTTGCCGCCATGCACCAGCAAACCATTAATAATGCAAAGCTGTTGCCGTTTGGTGCGGCCATTCCGTCCTCCGCGCTTCTACCGCACAAACAGCTTGCCGCAAGCATTCGTACCGTTTCTTCGCAATATCAGAATGGAAAGTGTCTTGGTTATGGTCACCCCACCGGCGAACCGGAACTTCAGAAACAGATAGCAAAACGGAGCCTTGACGATTCGGTACACGACAGTGGGGAAGAAATCATTATTACCAGCGGCTGCATGCAGGCAATAGATCTCTGCCTGCGGACGGTCGCCAGGCCCGGGGATATCATTCTGGTCGAGTCACCGACATTTCTCTGCTACCTGCAGTTGATAGAGGATCTGAACATGCGGATTCTTGAAGTACCTGTAGACTCCCGTCATGGTATCGATCCGGACAGGATCCAGACAATTCTTGATGAACACGATGTGCGGGCTGCTCTCTTCAATCCCAACTTCCACAACCCGTTGGGCTGCTTAATGAGTGATGAAAATAAAGAAAAACTTGTTGAGATGATGAACGATCAAGGCGTGCCGATCATCGAAGATGATATTTACGGAGAGCTCTATTTCGGTGACGTGCGGCCTAGACCGCTGAAGTCCTATGACCGCCGGGGAATGGTGCTCTACTGCTCATCGTTTTCCAAAACCCTGGCCCCAGACCTGCGGGTGGGCTGGGTGCTGCCGGGAGTATTTCGAGAAAAGGTGAAACGGCTCAAATTCAACATTTCCATTGCCTCGTCACAACTCAACCAGCTGGTCATTGCCGACTTTCTTTCAACCGGTGCCTATGACAGGCATTTGCGAAAAATGCGCAATGCCTTAAAAAAGCAGACAACAGATACAGCTCTTGCCATCAGCCGCTCTTTCCCGACAGGAACTAAAATTTCCACTCCAAAAGGAGGATATACCCTCTGGGTGGAGCTGCCGCCGGGGATTGACAGCCTGAAGCTCTGGAGTCGGGCCGGAAAAGAAAATATTTCTATTTTCCCGGGAGCACTCTGCTCCGGAACAGACCAGTACAGAAATTATATCCGAATAAGCTGTGGTTTCCCGTTTACAGAGGAGCTGGAACAGGGAATCAACAAACTTGGTTGCCTTGTTCTTGAGCTCAATGACCAGTCCATTCCGGAAAGAAACAGCAGAGAAACAACATCAGCCCGGGAGATCAAAATCGGCCTGAATACTGATCCGGGCTTGCTGCGTGTCAACAAACTCTGTGAAAACATTCATACTTCGGAACCGGAGTTCGGCATCAAATTAAGTCAGACAATGTCCGGTAATATCCTGAAACTGCTTGCCAGTCACGAACTTGACGGCGGGTTTATTTACGGCGACTGTATGGAAACACAATTTTCCCTGCTCCATCTTGCCACCATGCAGTTGCGTATCGTCGGGCCGGTTGCCCTGAAGGACAAGATCAAAAACGCCGACAAATCCGATATCGCGGCCCTGCCCTGGATCGGCAATCCTCTGGAATGCCCGTATTGCCAAATTCTTAAAAAGGAATTTCATACCCTGGGCCTGTCTCCCGAGATCATTATGAGTGCAGATCAGGAATCGGCAATTACCGCATTGATAAAGGCGGGCGTCGGCCTGAATTTTATGCTGGAGGAAGATGCGAGAAGAGCTGAAAAAAGGGGAGACGTTGTTGTCTGGGAAAATGATAGCTACAGCCTGCCGCTGTCTTTTGTCACCCTCCGAAGCCGACGGGATGATCCCCGGGTCCGCACCCTGCTGCAGGCTGTTCGTGTTGCCTGGAATTAGGTCGCCGACCATGAGCAAAGAACAGTTTTTCAGTCTTTCCGGTCCGACCTTTGCCGAAGGGCGCCGATCAACCAACAGCGGCCGCCATTACAAGCTCCACATGCATCGAACCTTCAGTATCGGTGCTGTTGATTGCGGTGAAGTGCTGTATCAGGTTGCCGGTCAAGAGGCCCGGCTCGGCCCGGGAACACTTGCCCTGATCAACCCGGATACGCTCCATTCCTGTAATCCTGTTGGCCATGAAAAGAGAAACTACTACATGCTGTATCTGGATGTTAACTGGTGCAGGCAAGTGCAGACATCAATATGGCAAAGTAAAAAATTTATTCAAGTAAAAGAAACTGCATTGGACAATGAAAGGATTTACCGCCAATACATTGAAACCATGGAATTATTGGCAAAAAGCAATAAACAGCCCGTCAGAGAGGCACGGCTTACGGAACTGGTTCAAACCATTTTTCTACGCACCTGTGAACCGACGATTTCCCTTTCCGATCCGCCTCTGCAGATTGAACGCCTGAAGCAGCAACTCGGCAGCAACCTTGCCCATCACCTCACCCTGGAACAACTAGCCGCAACACACCGGATAAACCCCTATACTCTTCTTCGGCAATTCAAGGCTGCAACAGGTATCACTCCCCATGCCTTTCGCCTTAACTGCCGCATAGATCTTGCCAAAAAAATACTGCGAGCAGGCATTGAGCCATCCGTTGCTGCCCTGGAGTGCGGCTTTTTCGACCAGAGTCATCTTCATCGTCATTTCAAGGCAATGACCACGGTGACACCAAAAGAATATCAGGTAAATTTTACCTGAACACATCTCCGGAACCTATCTCGTTTTTTGCTCAATTTCGTACAATCTTTCCCTTCCTGCCGATTCTATATTCCTTTTCCAGGACCTCTTGGAGAAAGGATAACATCGCTGAGTTTTCGATGGAAAACAAATTGTTCTTTGCATAACGGCATCTGCTTGCATGGCCCCGCAAATCAAACAGCGATGGTATCCTTTTGTTATTTTCAGGCAAACAAGAAAGTATTTATATGGAATTCGTATTTATCGCTTCTGCCCATTTCATGGCGTTGCTCAGCCCCGGCCCGGATTTTTTCCTTATCATGCAGACTGCCCTGCGCCTGAAACTCCGTTATGCCTTTGCAGTCTGTGCAGGTATTGCAACTGCCAATGGGGTGTATATTATGCTTGCAGTTACCGGACTTGAAGCGGTGAAACAAATGGAGACACTCATGCTGTTTCTGCAATATGGAGGAAGCGCCTATCTTGTCTACCTTGGAATCTTACTGCTGCGTGCACCAATGCGTCCCCTGGATCCGGAAGAGACAGCAGGGGTGTTGCATGTTCGGAATTTAAAAAGACAGTTTACAATAGGATTCATGTCCGGCATTCTCAACCCCAAGAATGCTATCTTTTATCTTTCCCTGTTTACCGTGATGGTCTCTCCCCGGACAAGCCTACCTGTACGTTCTTTGTACGGGTGCTGGATGGTCGGGGTTGTCCTGACCTGGGACATGGGAATTGCCCTGCTGATTGGTCACCGCAGGGTTAAAAACCTGCTGAGCAGCTGGCTCTTTCGGATTGAAAAATTTTCCGGAGTTATGCTGACATGTTTTGGGATACTCCTTGCGATTAAATAATTTCAGGCCTGATCGAAGTAACTGTTCAGGAGCACCCCATCTCTGCACGGTCAGGCCTGATTCACATAGGAATCACTATGGTTCACAGGCCTGACTGCACAGATATGGAGCACTCCTAAACAGTTACAGGTGGTGGTTGGGCTAGTTCTCTGCCCCTACCTGAATAGTTACTGATCGAATACTCTTTCACCATAGGAAAAGAGCATGGTCAGTGCCTGATTTATTATGCACAGGTTGTCATATCTCCTGAATTTCCGGGCTATCGGCACTTATTCTTTCCCGGCATCATACTGCTCCTGCGCAGCAAATATTTGTTCTATATTACTCTCCGACCAAGCCCGTATATTTTCCAGAATCCCGATTAATGAACGGCCCAATATTGTCAACGAGTACTCTACCTTAGGGGGTACTGTCGGATAGACCTTCCTGTTAACCAGGCCGTCCCGTTCCATTCCCCGCAGTGTCTGGGTAAGCATTTTTTGCGAAATACCATCAATTTCGCGGCGGAGCTCACCAAATCGTTTTGTCTCTTTTGCCAGAGCTCCAACAATCAGGACCGTCCACTTGTCGGCTATACGATTGAGCACGAGCCTGGTTGGGCATTTTGCACTGTAGACATTGCAATTTTCCATACTGAAAACTCCTTCCCATCTTCGTTAGTTACTTTTGGGTACTTATAGCACTTTCAGGTGCCTTCTTGCAGAAAGAAACAGAGGGAAATATATTCCCTGTCAACATTCTTTACAACTGTGGTGAGGGACGGATTCCTTCCAACACTGTTTAAGCCGTTATTCATTCTATCCGGAGAACAAGATGAAAGAAATCAAGCTGAAGATTTCCAACTACCTGCAAAATCACCAAAAAATGACTCTCGCGACCGTTAATTCCCAAGGCAATCCGGTGGCCCACACCGTAGAGTATGTTCCCGACGGAGCCGCCGTCTATTTTGCCACAAAAAAAGACACTCGTAAGGCCCAAAACATCATACAAAATGGGAATGTTGCCTATACGGTAGACGAAGACTACGAGGACTGGATGAAAATCCAGGGGATACAGATAGAAGGAACTGCTTCCGTGGTGACCGGCGAGGATGAGGTCAACCGGGTGTTTGCACTGTATATCGAAAGGTTCCCATTTGTTGCTGACTTTCCGCCAAACCCTGATCTTATCTTTATTAAAGTCGAACCTCGTGTAGCCTATTTCCTTGACTACGAAAAGGGATTTACCCATCGCGACCGGGTGACCTATTCAGTTTAGAGAACAATCACAACCAAC
>DRKH01000307.1 GCA_011051825.1 Desulfobulbus sp. | reverse complement strand
CTTCCCCTGTAATGTCAACCAGCGATGCAGGACAACTATGCCGTACAGGTTAACATAATGCTCTTGGCCGCAGTTGTGATCAGCGGAAAAAATCCTGTAATTCTTTTCCAGAACCTCCGCGACTGTTGCCTGACCCACAAACGGATGCAGTTTCGCAACCACCTGCTCCAATATATCCTGGTGGTAACGTGCCAGGCCATGGGCAAACCCAAAACGGAGATCACTCTTATCGGGCCGCCACTGCACTGCTGGTGGAAGAATCCCCTCCATTCCCCGGCGAAGAATATATCGGCCCCAGCCCTGCTGCATCTTCTGTGCGTCCGGCAGGGCCAGGCAGAACTCAACAAGTCTCCGGTCATAAAAAGGAGACCGGGGGCTGACTGCATATTCGGCGGCCAAAGGGTTGATCATCTCCATTACCGCCGACTGCAGGGGAGAGGTCAGGTCATACAGGTGAAGTTGCCGAGGCGGGATAAAAGAGATGAGACTCGGTAGAACCCTATGGTGCAGCTCACAGTGCCTGCCGAAATCCCTGTTGAGAATATTTTCAAAGTTCCATCCCGGCTGAATCCGTGACCGCACCAAGCCATAGAGATAGGCAAGCGGAGCCCTTAACAAAGGATAGATACCGTAACGATAGACAAGGCCTTTCCTGCCGCCTCCCCGTCTCTTTGCCAGCAGAGATACTTCATGGAGAAAAGTGGGCAATCGCCCCTGCAGAATAAGCCAATGCAGCCGCTGATAGCCGTGAGAGATTGTGGTGTCTCCGTCCTGCCCGTCCAGCATAACCCGCACCCCGTTTTCAGCGGCCAGACGATTTGCTTCATCGTTGAGGAAAAGATTCGGTGAAAAAAAGGGTTGATCCATCAGCTGCAGATGATGATCAAGATCTGCCAGCGGGGCGAGTTGATCGGCACGAAAGGTATGGGGAATACAACCGCCCTGGTCAAGCACGGCCTGAAGATATTGGCGTTCATCTATCCCGGCAAGTTGATCGGCAGGCAGACCGGGATAGATACCCGAGAATGTATGGAGCTTCTCGCCCCGTTCCGCCAGAATATTCCGGGCAACACAGGCCACGGAAGAGGAATCAAGACCGCCGCTGAGCATGCAGCCGACCGGATAGGCACTCCGCAGACGACAGCGGACCGCTTCGGTAAAAACTTCCCTGAACTGCAGGGCGTATTCTTCATCGGTGGCCGCAGGTAGCTCGCGGCCGGGATCAAGCTGCCAGTAAGTGTTCCACTGCTCCCGTTCCGGTTCAACGGTGAGGGTTGTTGCCGGCTCCAGTCGAAAGATATCCCGATAAAAGGTGTCATAATTATTGGCCAGGATCCGCTGGAGGAAATCAGCCACCCGCGGTTCATGGAGATGCGGGGTGATCTCCGGCAGGGAAAGCAGCGCCTTTATTTCCGAGGCAAAGGCAAAAAAAGTGTCGGAGAGAAAATAATAGAGGGGTCGACTTCCCAGGTGATCACGGGCACAGAAAAGTTTTTTGTATTTGTTGTCCCAGACAACAAATACAAAATCCCCAATCAGATATGCCGGGCAATCCTCACCCCATTTTTCATAGGCTGCAGTAATGAGGCGGCTGTCTGGAAGGGTTGCTGCCCCGGCAGGATCCAGGTGCAATCGTTCAAAGAGGTCGGCCCGGTTGTCGATTCTGGCATCACAGCACAGCACCGTATCACGTGGTGTATCAATCAACGGCAGCTGTTCATATTCAGATTCAGGGGTAATCCTGGTCAGAAGCTGACCGACGGCAACCTGACAGCCCTGCCAGGAGCCCTGCCCATCTGGTCCGCGTCGGGCAAGCGGCTCCATCATGCTGTTTATCCTTCCAGGTGAAACGGGCTGGCCGCCTCTGTTGAAAAACCCGCAAATGCCGCTCATGACCCCGATAACCTGCCGCCCTGGAATGGAGGAAGTTCCCGATACCGATCCAGATCAGGCACGTTGCCCACAATAATCCGTCCGTCCAGGCTGAGCCATGCATGCGCCTCAAGGTTTTCCCCTTTTTCTCTGGCAACGCCGATATGCAGGGTGGGAAGATAACCGCAACCGGTCAAAAACCGTTGTCCTGCCATGGCTCGTGACAGACAGGTTGTAAAGGGTACAATTCTGCAGGCTGCGGCAAACAGACGGACAAGGTTGTCGGCCGGGATCGATGGAGCATTCCGGTGCCGGGCCGTGATTTTTGGATTTGAGAGTCGGTCAACCAGGGTTTGAAAATGTTGTCTGCGCAAGGCAATTCGATAGTAGAACAACAGATACACGGCCCGGCAGAAGATCAATTTCTCCGAACCGGTAAGGTAGAAAAATTTAAGAACTTTCCTCACCGCACACCTCAATGAGGTTCTGAGCTGCCAGATCTTTAAGAAAAACCAGCAGATCCTGCCTGCATTGCTCAATACCCACCTCATATTCTTCAAGGAGAACGGTGCAAAGATCGGCAACGGTTTGCTCACGCTCAAGCAACTGCCAGATCCTGGTACCGACCGCATCAAGTCCACTGTATACACCGGCATCAAGATCAAGAATGACGGTTTCACCCTCCAGCTCTGTTCCGACAGTGGCTTGGGATCGTCGAATGAGCAGCCCGTCAACCTGCGCTCCGGCCTGCCCGAAAAGTTTTTCAATGTCCATGGGGTTCTCTTGAGTAAAACGTTGAGCATTTTATTTAAAATGGCGCAAAGCGCCAAGAAACACACAGCACCGCGGAACGGATGCAGCGAGCACTGTTATTCAACAGGGATCATCGCAACAACATTCAGGGCCTGGTGACATCCGCTCCGCGGTATCACCGGACCAAAAACGACCGCCTGTGTGTAACACGAGTACAGCCAATCCGGCAACATAACGGTAAAACCACTGGATCCCCGATAACAGCTCTCGGGGATGACGGATTGTGGTAAGTGATCAGGGGCACCGCACGGAGTCTCGTTCCTCGCTTACCTCTTCGCACGGTCGCGCCTGCACGCATAGAGGGGCTATGGCGGCCAGTCGCGCCTGCACGAATCTACGGCACCCCTGATCACTTACAGGTTTAAGGTAGATGAAAACACATAGTTACTAATCCTGTGATCAGTTACGGATTGTGGATATACTTTATAAAGTCTGAAAGCGCCCTGCCCGTCAAACTATATCCCGGACCGGCAGTATCAGCACCGGCTTTACTGCCGACCCCCTACCATAGCCGTCAAGCTAAGAAAAAAATGTCATTGGCATAAGCAAAAAGGGTGGGCATTGCCCACCAAAAAAGCTGCCGAACCCAGTGCACTCTATATGCAGCAACGTCCTTCCGGCGAAGCGGCTATTATTATAACCCACTTCCTGCTGGTGGGCGGTGCCCACCCTTACACAAAACCGGTTGGTCTTTTTGCCACCAACCGCCCGTAGGTAAGCGTAGACTCCGGGGGTGGGCTCCTGCGATACCGCT
>DRKH01000306.1 GCA_011051825.1 Desulfobulbus sp. | reverse complement strand
TTGTTTGGCCTTTGCTTGTTGAGTTTGTTTCTACTGATCCTGTTTCCAGGGGCGGGGCTCTGTCAGACTAAAGTCATCATCGGGTTTGGCGATAGTCTGACCGAAGGGTGTGATGTCCTGTCCGGAGGTTGCGGCTGGATAACCGGAAACGGCTATGAAAACAAGCTGCAGAGTCTGTTGACTGAAAACGGATACAATTTTCTGGTCACCAATTACGGTCGGGGCGGAGAGACTACCACTGATGCCCTGCAGGGAAGGTTTGATAGTGTCTTAACTGAAGAATGCAATCAGGGCGCAGAGTATATACTGATTATGGAAGGTACGAATGACTTGCTTCATTATGCCCGCGGACTGGACGTCAAATTTAATCTGGGAGTAATGATTGATAAAAGTATCGCCAGGGGGCTGGTTCCGCTTGTTGCCACCATTCCGCCGGATCTTGAACCGGAACACTCCTATAAGAATATTCCTTTGATGAATACATATATTCGCGATCTGGTTGCTGAAAAGGAAGCGGAGTATAAAGCCGAGCATAAAAAGGTGATTCTTGTTGATCAGTATGCAGCACTGTTTCCGTACTGGAACAGTTTTACGCCGGGCTGTTATGGGGATCTGATTCATCCTAATGCAACGGGTTTTGCTGCCATGGGATCGGTCTGGTATGACAGCCTGTCCGGGCTGTTGAAACGGACCTTTCCCTGGATGATTCTTCTGCTTTCCACTCCGTAACATCCGCTGTCTATCGTCATCCATGCAGACGAGGTCCTCTTTTCGATTGGCTCTGGCCGGCATTCTCCTGTCTGCAGCGTTCCTCCTTCTCGTCGGTTCGTGGTTCTGTTATACCTCCACATTTGACACCGCCACCGTCGGTCTGATGAGTGTCAATATCCTCCATGGGGAACGGCCGCTGTTTTATTACGGCCAACCCTATTTCGGTGCTCTGGAGGCATATCTTGCCGCATTATACCTTGCCCTGTTTGGCTTTTCCGAATTTGTTGTCAGTCTGTCCCCGATTACCTTTGCGCTGGGCTGGGTTTTTTTCTCCTACCTCCTCTTTACCCGGATTCATAACCGGACAGCGGGGATAATCGCCGCTGCCTGTACGGCCTTTCCCGGCTACTATGTCTTCTGGTATTCCATAGCCACCTATGGGGGCTATTCGGTAATTTTATGTGTTGGGACGGCCATTCTCTGGCTCTGTCTGCGAATGGTGCAGGAGAATGTACGAAAGGTATCTCTGGTCCTGCACAGTGTCTGTATCGGTCTTCTTATCGGACTTGGAATCTGGGTTCATCCTCTGACCTATCCCTATATTGTCATTGGGGCCGGTATATTAGGGGTCCTTGTTGTCAAAGAGCGGTTTCGCCCGGACATCCTCCTGGCGCTGGCTTCGGCGGTCCTTATTGCCCTGGTGGGATTTCTTCCCTTTTACTTGGAAACAGGATCTTTTTTCGGGGGGATATCGGAAAGTGTGCAACTTTCCCGGTCTTTTATATTCAGGGCACTCTCCAACCTGTTTGCGGTTAATATTTTTGAACTGGTTGTCTGGAATTTCAGGCATATCTTCCACTCCCCGTGGGTCAGATATCTGATTGAATACGGAGGTCTTTCCATACTGGGCGGCGCTTTTCTTCTGGCCCTGTATGCCGTGATGACATCAGGGCGAAGCATCTTCAAAAAGTACAACGCCCTTGTCCCGCTTTCCTATTGTCTGCTTTTTCTGGCCCTGTATGTTCAGCACCACATGGCGACCGTCAAAGCCCCGCGCTATGCCATCGGTTTCTGGTCCATGTTGCTGTGCGGACTCTGGGTATGTGCTATTTGCGGTCAGCCAAGGCGTGGCCTGAAAAAGATCTCCATTGTGTTGTTTTGCCTCTGGATCGGATATCAGATCACGGGAACGGTTTTATTTATAACCGGTAACCGTACCGGTACCCTGGCGGAACAGGCGGCTGTCCGTGACGTCGTCAGCGCGGCCCGGGAAAAAAATCTGACCAGTGTCGTTACCTATGGTGATCCTTTATTTGGCCTCAAAAGTCTCAAATTCAGCATGTTTTCGCAGAACAGAATAGTTTTTTCCCATGCAGATCTGGAACGCTATCAGGGAAATGCCCAGGTTGCTGAAACAGATCTGAACCGGGGATACCTCACAACTGCGGAGTACAAAACCTCCCTTGAAAACCTTTTGAAAGAGCTGAAGGTCGACTTTGATGAGGAAAAGATTCATAACTACTTTCTTTTCAGCGGATTGCAGCCCAAACAGCAGTTTGTCATGCGATCCATACCGGCAGAAGAGCTCCAGCCCGTTTCTCCAATGGACAGCAACAATCGGAAAGCTGAAAGGTTCCTTGTTGACCGCAATCAGGATATGCATCCGGTGTTGAAGAACATGGCCGGAAAAGCTCTGTCCTTTGATACCGGAAGGATAAGACAGCTCTGTGGCCTCTGGATGTTTTCCCCCCAGGATCCCTCGGTGATGAGCTGGAAGGGGCCGGGCCAATATGTGATTGCAGTTTCCTCCGATGGTGTTTTTTATCAAACCATCCATCAGTCTCTACCGGGAACGGGCAGTGGTTTTCATGCCGGTCCGACTGTCTATATCGGTGGTCCATGGGGAGAAAAAGAATTTCTGTTTTCCCCTGTTTCCGCTCGTTACATCCGGATTACCTTTGTGGGGAAAAGTTCATCCCCGGCAACAGAGCTGTTTTTTTTCCAGACCGATGGTTCGTTGCGAAGAGATGATCCGGATGAAATTGCCAAACTGGCCCGGGTTGTCAGAGAGCAGGATCTTGATTATGTACTGGCTGACCGCTGGGTGAGTGCTGGATTACGTGAGGCATTCAGAAAAACAGCAAAGGCGGACATTGCCTTACCCCGGCACAGCACCAGGTTTAAAAACAGGCCGCTGCTTCGTTTTATCCGGCCGGAAAAAGGACAGGCCCTGGTCTGTGCCCGGGCCGTTGCCGAAGAATGTGAGCAAGAGTTGCAGAAAGAATATGGACAATCCGTGATCTCGAAGCGATTTGACCGGGGGAATTATGTTCTTTTCAGTCTTGCGGATGTCGAGTTGAATTCCGGTGTCATGGACCGGTCGGCACTGCTCTGGAACGGACATGTCCCGTTGCAGACACGTGATATAACCCTGCTCGCTCCCTGGTTCAACAAGATGGGCTTCCCGATATGGAGGGCGGATTTCAGCTCGACAAAAGGTATCTATCATGATTCCTGGACCAATGGAAAGGGAATATTTTATGACCTTGAGTATAGGGTTAACCCTGAAAAAGACCGGGAGCTTGTCATTTATACTCATGGCTGGCGGCCCGCAGGTGACATCGCCGACCTGCAGCTTAGGGTTCTGGTCAACAAGGGTACGCCCTTGCAGTTCAAGGAAAAAAAGGAAAAAGAGTATATCTTTTCCCTGCCCGAGGACCTGAACGAACTGGACCGTATCACGGTTGAATCAACAACCTTTGTCCCCAACAGTCAGGATGCACGGAGTCTTGGCCTTGATATTGATCGGATAGAGATTCAATAGAACTCAGGGCTGCACTTCTGAAGAATCTCTTTTTTCGTATCGTGATACCCAGACCGGCTTTATACCGCTGGTACGCCAGTTGGCAAAATCATCGGCTATTGTTCTGTAGTCCGGAAAGAGTTTGAATCTGAGCATCTGGCAGGTGCCGCTTATGCCGTTTATGACAAATCGGCCCTGATAGGGGACAAAGGCCTTGGTAAAGGTGTATTCGATGCGTTGAATTCCTTTTTTTATTTGAAATTTCTTCCTGCGACCGTGGTGCAGCTTGCCCCGTGCATCTTCAAATTCGATAGAAATTTCTGACTGTTCGGTCAGACCGTCAACTTCGGCTATGAGCCTGTAGCGACCTGCAGCCAGGGCAACACCCCACATCGGTATGCTTTTCCCGGCTGCTACCTGCCATGACGGTACATGTTCCAGGTAGCGGATCCGACTGAGAGCACTGAAGTATTCCTTTTCAAGCGCAGCCGGGATCGCCTCGGGCAAGACTAGCGGACCATCCTGGCCGCCGCCAAAGATATTGAACAGCTGCACTTCCCGTTCACTGGTAAGCAGTGTCAGCCATATGTCGTTGTGGGGCACCGTTATTGTCAGAGGAATGATGAAGACTTTCTCTTCATCGGGTTTCCTGCCGCCGCTGACCCTCCACTCCTGCGGCTCCAGCACCACTGTCTTCTGTTGATGGGCATCCATTTTCACCACTGTTGCTGTCTTGCCGTAGCTGATGGAAACGCTGGTCGGGTAGGAGCCGGAGCGGATCCCAAAGGCTTGAATTTTTGCATCAGCCGGTAGAACAAGATATCTTTTGATGGTCTTGCCATAGTTTGCTCCGGAGAGGACAAGCATTCGTTCATTGCGGGGAAACGTCGGACCGTTGATAAATATCCAGTCTTTGCCGATAGGATTTGCAACCTGCGGCAGTGGTGCGACTTTAATGGTATTCCATAACCGGGCATCCGGGCCCTTTGCCGTATATCTGGCATTTCTGAACACTGAATCTCCGGGCGGTTCCAGAAAGAGAGAACGAATTTTATCGCTGCGGTGGGTGTAAAAGGCTTCCCGGTCGTAGATGGATGGAGGCAGGTTCTGTTCTATGTAGATATTGTCCTCCAGGCGCCAGAAAAAGTTATCGTGCAGACTGACACGGCCAAATTCAATTACAGCAAGCAGGACAAGGATGATACTGCATCCCCTGAGCAGGACATTTTTTGAGCGGTGAAGGGTTGAAAACAGGAAGCTGGTGACAATAATCAGCGGCAGGAGCAGATAGGAAAAATGGAACGGTTGCACCACGTATTTTCCGCTGAGAGAAAGGATAAATGCAAATACGGGAAAGAGCGCGATCGAGAGCAGGAAGATTGTATGTTTCTGCTGCTGTTTGTCCGGGGAATGTATTCCGGCAAGATATTCTCTTGCGGCAATCATCAGCCCTGCCAGGCAAGCAAAACAGACGGTGTAGCCAAGGGAAGAAAGAATATAGAGGCTGTTGGCCTGAAACCCGAGCAGGGCTTTTTCCAGCCATGGCCTGGCAAGAATATCGGCTGGAACATTATAGTTTTTAATAAAGGCAAAGTTGGCCGCCATGTTGCCCACAGTGGTTTTGAAATCCAGCAACAGGTTGGGCGTAAAAAGCACAGCACCCAGTACCGCGCCCGCCCCGAGAAGACAACTTCTCTTAACCAAAAGTCGCAGCTGTCTGGCTGGCAGGAGTTCAAAAAAAAGGACCATTGCCGGGACCATTCCGACCAGCAGTCCATTGTATTTTGCTGAAAATGCAGCTCCCACGGCAATGCCGCTGCAGAAAAGCCATGTCCGTTTTTGGGGTTTATCCAAATACAACAGCAGAAAGAGGAAACAGAGGGCGCTGAACAGGTCGACTCCGATATCACCGGTTGCAAAGTGGGCCACGGTGATGGCGAGCGGGGAAAGCGCAAGCAGAAGCAGTGCCAGCAGTGCACTTGTTCTGTCACGGACCAGCCTGTAAACAAGGTGGTAGCCGATACCCATGATAATCATCCCGTACGCCACGCGAAGAAGACGGGCACAGCCATACAGAACGTGCTGGTCCGGCCTGTCCGGACCGAACAAAAAAAGCAGTGGTCGCAGCAGGTATTCATCGAGATGATTGAGTCCATATGGGTAGCCGTCATAAAAAAGGCTCCCATAGTAACGGACATACTCTCCACCAAGAAAGTTGAACAGGGCCAGGACCTGTTTTGCCTCATCGGGATGAAAAATATAGCCCTGATCTCCAAGCCCCCGGAAGAGACCCGAAGTCCGAAAGTAGAGGGCAAAAACAAAAAGAAAGGCGACAGGCAGGATGTAGAAAAGTGTTTTTTTCCTGCAGTATCGTGCTGGAACACCCTTGGTGAGAGAAAAATGCATGGTCAACAGGTGGGGACTTTGCTAATCAAACGGGGTGAAGCCTTCCCGGAAAGATTCACTGTAACCTGTCAGTACGTTGAATTTGACAATGGCCCAGATGGCTGAGCAGCCGTCTTTCCAGTTGATTTTTTTCCCTTCGGCATAGGTACGGCCAAAGTAAGAGATGGGGACTTCATAGATACGCAGTTCTTTGATCTTGGATATTTTTGCCGTCATCTCCGGCTCAATACCGAATCGGTTGGAGGTGAGAATCATGTTACGGATAATGTCACCCCGAAAGGCTTTGTAACAGGTCTCCATGTCGGTGAGGTTGAGGTTGGTGAACATGTTGGAGAGAAAGGTCAGGAACTGGTTGCCCATGAAATGCCAGAAGTAGAGGACCCGGGTAACCTCGCCTTTAAACCGGGAACCATACACCACATCAGCCTTTCCTTCGGCCAGCGGGCGCACGAGGATTTCATAATCCTTGGGATCGTATTCAAGATCGGCGTCCTGAATGAGAACAATATCACCGGTTGTCTGTGCTATTCCCGCGCGGATAGCGGCACCTTTTCCGGCATTGACCCTCTGGGAGAGCAGGGTGTAACTTTCTTTTTGCTGAACTATCTCTTCCAGTATTTTCTTTGAGTTATCTGTTGAGCAGTCGTCTATGAGTATCAGCTCGTAGGAGCTGATGGATGTTAGCTGCTCGAGCGACTCCTCAACCAGCGCCAGAATGGATTTGATGGTTTTTTCTTCGTTATATACAGGAACAACAATACTGAGTTTCACTGGGCACCTTGCTGAGCATAATTTAACCCGAGACAGCGACAGCTGCTGTCGGGCATACTGTTCATGAATTGAAATATTTTTTACGAGAGCATCATCTGTTCTGCAGGGAAAACAAAAAAACATACCATATCTGTAAAAAATGTACAGTATGCCAATGTGAATCAAAATTGAAAATAGATAAACGTTGATGGTTCCGGGCTTCTGAGGGTGAGGATCCCTGTCAGGAGTATTGCCGCCAGAACCGGTCTGAGCAGGAGGAAGATGTCGGCATAGTCTTTTTGCGGACCATATTTGTATTTGTCCCAGAAGTAGAGCAGGCCATGGAGGAAGATCGGCATGGCATAGAGCAGGGTCAAACTGAAAAGATATCGGGCAATCCTGGTATCCTGAGCGGTGGAGGACCACGGGGTCAACTGGAAGTACTGAAAAAGGGCCTGAACGTCTGTGACCCGGAACATGAGCCAGCCGATGTTGACAAGGACAAAGGTCAGCAGGATCTTTGAGGCCAGGATGGGCAAGTGGAGTTGACCGGGGAGCAGATTTCGGACCGGTGACAACAGCTTCCTCAACACCCGGTCCAGTAGAACCAGAATTCCATGATACCCGCCCCAGAGAATGTAATTCCAGCTCGCACCATGCCAGAATCCCGAGAGAAGAAAGGTGATCATGATATTTGCCCCTCGGCGCAGGGAGGAGTGTACGCGGGATCCACCCAATGGAATATAGACATAATCACGCAGCCAGTAGGACAGGGTCATGTGCCACCGTCGCCAGAAATCAGCCGGAGAGCGGGCAAAATAGGGATGGTCGAAGTTGCGGGAAAGTTTAAATCCCAGCAGCAGCGCTGAACCCCGGGCTATATCCGTATAGGACCAGAAATCGGCCAGGATCTGGATGCCGAAGGCAAATACCCCCGACCACAGCAGGTAGAATCCGGGATCGGCCAGGGAAAAAACTTTAAAGGCTATCAGGCCGGTGTTGTCGGCAATCACCAGTTTTTTAAAAAAACCCCAGACGAGCAGAAGTAATCCCTGCTGGATCAGTTCCGGGGTCACCTTTCTGCGCCTGTGAATCTGTGGCAGGAGATGGCCGGATCGTTCAATGGGACCGGCAACCAGTTGTGGGAAAAAAGAAATAAAAAGGGCAAAGTCGATGGGGTTCAAGCAGGGTTCCATATCGCCCCGGTAGACATCAACGCTATAGGCAATGGCCTGAAAGGTATAAAAAGAGATCCCTACCGGCAGCATGATGGTCAGGACGGGCAGGGAAAAAGGAATACTCATTGCCTTAAGCAGGATGGAGATATTCTCAAGAAAAAATGAGGCATACTTGAAATAGGCCAGTTCACCCAGGCTGAGTACCAGGGCCAGAACCAGAAACATCTTTTTTCTTCCGGGCCAGCGGGATATAGCGAGGCCGCAGCAATAGTTGACTGTCGTAACCAGTGCAATCAGGCCACCGAACCAGGGGTGTATGATGCAGAGAAAATAATAGCTGGCAAGCAGGAGAAAAATGTTCTGGCCGCGTCTTGGCAGAATCCAGTACACCAGGAGGACGACCGGCAGGAAGATGAGAAAATGAATACTGTTGAAGCTCACTGCAGCAGATCTCCCACCCGGCGGACAAAGAGTTCCGTATATTTTTTTTGATCTTTTATATGGTCGCCATCGTTATAGGCGGACAGGGGCAGTTCCGGGTCACCGGTGAAATCATAGAGAGCGGCTCCGCGTTGCTCAAGATAGACACGCAGATCCTGCATATATTGTTGCAATTCTGGTGGATCCGGTACCATCCCTTTTTTAGTCGGCCGTTCCTGGACCCGGATAAAGGCCAGTGGAATGTGTTTTTTTTGGGCCAGCTCCAGGATGTCCGGCAGAAATGATGCGGCAACCCGTCCGTAAAAGTCATACGAGTTTTCTTCCGGTTTCTGCGGCCCGGATTCGGTATCAATACCCGAACGAAAGGAACCCTCTGTAAAGGAAAATCGTTTGTTGATCAGGGTCAGCAGTGTTTTTTCGGGATCGTCCTCTGTTAAACCCATCGACGCCGGAATCAGGGCTAGTCCGTTCATCTTTTTGTGAATCTGTGCCTGGGCGGTGGCAATCGGAAAAAGGGCAAGCAGCCTGTCATAGACCGCCTCCATCATTGAGCGGGTATTGCCATGGACAATCTGTTCGAAGAGCGGGTCCGGAGCAGGGGTCAGCCGCTGAATTA